>MGXG01000082.1 GCA_001801285.1 Gammaproteobacteria bacterium GWE2_37_16 | reverse complement strand
TGGCTCTAAAGGATTTGGAGCAAAGATTGACGTTAATTTGTACCCAATCACACTCAATTATACAAAAAAATAACTCAGCATCAAATGCCACCTTGAAACTAGATGGGAAAGAAATCACCATGAAGTACGGGTATCCTACTCCTGACGAAACGGGTATTAGACTTTTGGTTGATGTGGATTCACTAGGTTTCGTAGCAGGTATAAACGGGGTTTTCTATAAAAAAGGCGCTCGTGATCCTAAGCACTGTCGTGTTTCCTATAATAACCTGGGAAACAGTATTCCTCAAATATCTATTAATAAGGATGGGTGTTAGGAGAGGTATCTCTGGAGGCAACTAGGTCGTTGAAAAATAGGTCTATGCTTAAAATTGTTGGAAGAGTCTTTCTGGTATGCTGTTTGTTTTTTTCAAACATGCTTTGTGTTGCCGCACCGGTTATTGGCGGATCCGATAATATATCGCAACAAAAAATAAACAACTCGCAAATATCTTCAAATGGCGTTCAAGCCAATCAATCTTTATCCAGTTCCCAGTTAGGATGGAGTGGTCCTTTTGCCTTTGGCATTAATTATGATAATTTGAATGGTTATAGCTGGAATGCAAAATACACACAAAAGATTAATAACAAGTTAGCACTTTCTGGACTTTTTGAACATGGATCAAATGTAGATAGAGTTGGCGGTACCGTTGGTTTTAATTTTCTAGAAAGAGGGTTATTAAAGTTTTCAGCAGAACGTTTAAGTGAAGTGTTACCGTTTAATTTTGATTCGGGTAGTATAAACAAAAGAGTAGCTCAAAATGCTTTCGGATCAAAATATCAATATAATTTGAACAAAAAAAATTGGCAGGACATTAGTTTTGGCGGGTATTATGCTGATACTCCAAGTGAAACACTAGATCCAATTACATTTCATTCCGAAGGGGTAGATAAAACCAACTATCGCCGTATTGCCGGCGCCACAAGCAAAGGAGTAGATTTTGGATCTGACTTTAGGGTTACGGAAAGCACCGAATTAACTGGGCGTTTATATTATGACTATGTTCACTATAATACCTCATATATTGTTAACCCGTCTGAAAATGCTCATGGTTTAGGCGGCAGCATAGGTATTAGCCAACTTATCGGAAAGCATATTAAACTTTCAATGGAGGCTAGCAAAAGAGAAATATACGACACATATAATGTTGGACTTTCTTGGTTGCCACCAATTGCAGCAAAAAAAATGGGGATTGAAATTTCTTTGATGGGGAAACATTTTGTTTCTCACAATCAAACTCCGAACAGTAATGGTATAGCTTTAAACTTTACTATTAGTCCTGGAACGATCGGAGCAGATGATGTTCATTACCAATTACCAGATCCAGATACTATTGAAGATATCGGTGTGTGGACGAGCGTTCCTGCGGTTCACATGGATCGTGTTTTAGCAATTGCCGACCAGAAAACTGAAGCTTTAACGCCAACGTTTCAAATAATTTCTCCTAGTTCAGGATCTATCCTTGGTGGGGAGAGTGTTAAAATTACCGGAAAGAATTTTTCTGGTGCAACATCGGTAACATTTGGCGGTGTTGCAGCAACGTCTTTGACTGTTATATCTGCGACTGAAATAGATTGTGTAACACCATCACATGTTTCTGGGAACGTAAATGTTTTGGTAACAACGCCTAATGGAACATCAACAGGAAGCTTTGAATATTTGGACACTAACTCAAAAAGAGCTCCGTCAAATGCGGCAAGTCTTTTTCCAACTATTGGACCAAACGGTGGTAACGTAGGTGGAGTAATTTCGGGTGGTTCCGGATATAATTCTAGTACTATAGTAAAGTTTAAGTATCGATCATCAGGCACAACAACTTTAATTACTCCATCCAATGTTTCTTCTGACGGAACTAGGCTTGAGTTTATAGTTCCACCTTGTCCGCCGCCACCAAATCAAATTGTGGACGTTACCACTACTAATCCTACCAGTTCTGGGGAACCTTTTACATTTACATATTTTAATACTCGCGATACATACCTTTTATCTGGAGCTGGCTCAGGTGGCAGCATTTCGCCGCTAGGAAATATAAAAGTCCCGAAAGGTACGAGCCAAACTTTTACCGTAGCACCTGACCCTACTTATCATGTCGAATATGTGTTAGTAGATGGATTAAACGTAGGATCAGTAACCTCGTATACATTTTCAAATATACAGACCAGCCATAGTATATATGCATTATTTAGTGATACTTACCCGGTAACTTCAAGTGTTGTAGGTGCAGGAGGTTCAATAAGTCCAGCCGGAGTAACATCAGTAATCTATGGATCAAACCAAAATTATACAATAACGTCCGATGCAAATCATCATGTCTCAGATGTGTTAGTAGATGGAATATCTATAGGACCAGAAACTTCGCATACATTCACTAACGTTACCAGTCCGCATACAATCACCGCGAGTTTTTCCTCGAGTAGTAATTCGATAACTGCAAATGTTATCGGAACGGGAGGTTCGGTAAGTCCTTCTGGGGCAACATTAGTAAATTATGGAGCAGATCAAGCTTATACAATAACGTCCGATGTAAATCATCACGTAGCTGATGTGCTAGTAGATGGTGTGTCCATTGGAGCAGTTACCGAATATACATTTACTAATGTTATTCAGGCTCATACGATTACTGCGAGTTTTTCCTTAGATACCAACCCTGTAACTGCAAATGTTATAGGAACGGGCGGCTCGATAAGTCCATCTGGAGTAACAGAAGTACCCTATGGATCAGATCGGATTTATACGATAGCTACCGACCCTGGTTATAACGTGGCTGATTTGCTGGTGGATGGTGTATCCGTTGGGGCAGCTACCGAATATACATTTACTAATGTTAAAAAATCCCATACAATTGCTGTGAGTTTTTCCCTTAGTAGCAACCCTATAACTGCAAATGTTACAAGAACAGGAGGCATTATAAGTCCTTCTGGAATAACATCGGTAAACTATGGAGCGAGTCAAGGTTATACGATAACACCAGATACAAATCGTTATGTGGTGGACGTATTAGTAGATGGGGTATCAGTTGGAGCCTTAACTGCTTATGATTTTACTAATGTTACAAAATCGCACACAATTTCTGTGAATTTTTCCTCCGATAATAGCCCTATAACAGCGAGCGTTATAGGAACGGGTGGCGCGATAAGTCCATCAGGATCAACATTAGTAGGTTACAGAGTAAATCAAAGTTATACAATAACGCCCGATGCCAATTATCACGTGGCAGATGTGGTAGTAGATGGTGTATCTGTTGGGGCAGTTAGCGCATATACATTCACCAACGTGACGATAGCACACACAATATCCGTGAGTTTTTCGTTGGATACTAACATTATCACTTCTAATGCAGGAGCGAATGGATCAATAAGCCCATCTGGAACAATACCAGTAAATTACGGAGCAAATCAAAGTTATACAATAACGCCAGCAACTAATTATCATGTGGCGGATGTACTAGTGGATGGCGTATCTGTTGGAGCTGTAACTACTTATACGTTTGCCAACGTTACAAGAACTCACACGATCTCCGCTAGTTTTTCCTCGGATACTGCTGTAATAATAACATCCAATGCAGGAGCTAATGGTTCAATAAGTCCATCTGGAGCAGCATCGGTAAACTACGGGGCAAATCAAAGTTATACAATAACACCAGTAACTAATTATCATGTTGCGGATGTGCTAGTGGATGGAGTGTCTGTTGGAGCTTTAACCTATTATACATTTACTAACATCACAAAAGCTCATACTATTACGGCAAGCTTTTCATTGGATACTAACATTATTACTTCTAATGCGGGAGTGAATGGATCAATCAGTCCATCTGGAGCAACACCAGTAAACTATGGAGAAAATCAAAGTTATACGATATTTCCCAATTCTGGTTATAACGTGGCTGATGTGCTAGTGGATGGGGTGTCAGTTGGAGCGTTAACTTCTTATACATTCACTAACGTTACAAAATCTCATACGATTACGGCAAGTTTTTCTTCGGGTAGTAATGTCTTAACATCTAATGCGGGAGCGAATGGATCAATAAGTCCCTCTGGATATAAGACTGTAAGCTATGGAGCCGATCAAAGTTATACAATAACACCTGCAACTAATTGTCATGTTGCGGATGTGCTGGTGGATGGCGTATCCGTTGGGGCAGTTAGCGCATATGCATTCTCTAACGTTACAAGAGTACACACAATCTATGCGAGTTTTGCGCAGGATACTAATATCATAACTTCTAATGCGGGTATTAATGGATCAATAAGCCCATCTGGAGAAACATCAGTAAGTTACGGAACAGATCAAAGCTATACAATAACACCAGCAACTAATTATCATGTTGCAGATGTGCTGGTTGATGGCGTATCCGTTGGGACAGTTAGTGCTTATACATTTACTAACGTTACAAGAGCGCACACAATTTCCGCGAGTTTTTCCTTGAATACTAATGTAATAACATCCAATGCGGGAGCTAATGGCTCGATAAGCCCACTTGGAGCAGAATCAGTAACCTATGGAGCAAATCAAAGTTATACGGTAACGCCCGATGCAAGTTATCATGTAGCGGATGTGGTGGTGGATGGGGCTTCTGTGGGCGCTGTAAGCACTTATACTTTTACCAACATTACAACAGCTCACACAATTACGGCAAGTTTTTCGTCGGATACTAACATCATAACTTCTAATGCTGGAGCAAATGGATCAATCAGTCCATCTGGAGCAACATCAGTAACCTATGGAGCAAATCAAAGTTATACGATGTCTCCCGACTCTGGTTATAGCGTGGCTGATGTGCTAGTGGATGGGGTATCTGTTGGAGCTTTAACTTATTATACGTTTACCAACATCACAAAAGCTCATACAATCTCCGTAAGTTTTTCCGCAAGTGCTAATAGCATCACCGCCAACGCAGGAGCGAATGGAACAATAAGCCTTTCTGGGGTAAGGACTGTAAGCTACGGAGCCGAGCAAAGTTATACGATAACACCAGCAACTAACTATAAAGTAGCAGATGTTCTGATAGATGGTGTATCCGTTGGGGCAATTACCACATATCGATTTACTAATGTGACAAAAGCTCACACAATCTCTGTAAGTTTTTCATCCGATACTAGCCCGATAACTTCAAGCGTTATAGGAACAGGAGGAGCTATAAGTCCTTCCGGAGCAACATTGGTAAGCTACGGAGCGAATCAAAGTTATACGATAACACCAACAACCAACTATAAAGTGGCTGATGTTTTGGTGGATGGCGTATCTGTTGGGGCGGTTAGTACATATACATTTACCAATGTGACAAAAGCTCACACAATATACGTTAGTTTTTCCCTGGATCCTAACACCATAACTTCAAGTGTCAGCGGAACGGGAGGTTCCATAAGTCCATCTGGAGCAACATCGGTAAACTACGGAGCGAATCAAAGTTATACACTAACGCCCGATGCAAATTATCATGTGGCAGATGTGGTGGTGGATGGAGTGTCTGTGGGAGCTGTAAGTACTTACACATTTACCAACGTTACAAAAAATCACACTATCTCCGCTACTTTTTCATCGGATAGCAATGTAATAACTTCCAGTGCCGGGATTAATGGATCTATAACACCATCTGGAGCAACCCCAGTAAATTACGGGGACAATCAAAATTATACAATGACACCAGATTCTTCTAGTTATTATGTTTCAGATGTATTAGTAGATGGGATATCTATCGGGGCAGTTACGGCATATACTTTTACTAACGTAACAAAAGCTCACACCATTTCAGTTAGTTTTTCGGCGAGTACTAATACCATAACTTCTAGTGCAGGAGCTAATGGATCAATAAGCCCCTCTGGATCAACACCAGTAAATTACGGAGCAAATCAAAGCTATACTATAACGCCTAATGCTAATTATTATGTAGCTGATGTGCTAGTAGACGGAGTATCCATTGGAGCAGTTACCGCGTATACATTCACTAATGTTACAAAAGCTCACACAATCTCCGTGAGTTTTTCCTCGGCTACCAACGCTGTAACTTCAAGTGTTATCGGAACAGGAGGTTCTATAAGTCCAGTTGGTGCAACATCAGTAGTTTATGGGGCGTATCAGAATTATAGCATAACACCTGATGCTCATTATTATATTGCGGATGTGTTAGTAGATGGAGTATCCGTTGGAGCTATAACTTCATATACGTTCACCAATGTTACACAAGCCCATACAATCTCCGTGAGTTTTTCAATAGAGACTAACGTCATAACTTCTAGCGCAGGAGAGCATGGATCAATTAGTCCATCTGGAACAACAGAGGTAAACTATGGGGCAGATCAAACTTATACGATAACACATGCAGATCATTATCATGTAGCGGATATATTAGTGAAT
>MGXG01000081.1 GCA_001801285.1 Gammaproteobacteria bacterium GWE2_37_16 | reverse complement strand
ATGGTAAATTAGATGTTAAATCATAGTCTTGGCGCAGCTTTTTTACTTCATCGATTAAACCATTTTCGAGCATCAGATCGAAGCGTTTGATAATTTTTTCATGGAGAATATTTCTGTCCTGAGGAGTAAGGGTAATATTGATAGTATGATAAGGTAAAGTCTGATTTTTTTGCGTTTCTGAAATAGCGTATTGATTTATATAGCAATTTTGTTTACATATTTTGTCAATATCGCGAAGCGATTTATATATTCCTTCATTTTGTCTGTCGATTTCCTGTCGATTTATAAATTCATTTCCTGTGAATTTATGTGCGTAAAGCTCGGTTGGTGTTTTGCCGGTAAGTTCATAAAGTTCCAAAGCGCGCTGCAGGCGTTGTTTGTCGTTAATTTTAATTTTCGCTGCAGAAACCGGATCAATTTTGGTAAGACGCGCATGCAAAAACGCATTGCCGTGTTCTTTTGCTTCCATTTCCAAGCGGACGCGTAAGTTTTGATCAGCTTTTGGTAAATCGGATAAACCTTGTTGTAAAACACGAAAATAAAGCATAGTTCCGCCAACCAGTAGCGGAATTTTACCTTTTGCCAGGATATTTTCTATTTCACGCAAAGCGTCTTCGCGAAAACGTCCTGCTGAGTAAATTTCATTTGGAGCGCAAATGTCGATGAGTCGATGTGGCGCAATTGCTAATTCTTCAGCGCTCGGTTTTGCCGTACCAATGTCCATGCCACGATAAACCATGCTGGAATCAACGCTGATGATGGAGCAGGGCATTTTTTTTGTAAGATCAACAGCAAGCTGGGTTTTTCCGATAGCTGTGGGACCCATTAAACAGATGATTGGTAAAGTTGTGTGGTACAAGAGCAAAAGGATGAAATAATTTAATGAACGAATGTATGAAAATAATGAAGGAATTAACGAACATTCTTCTATTTGGTACCGAGGGTCGGAATCGAACCGACACGGTGTTTCCACCACCAAATTTTGAGTCTGGCGCGTCTACCAGTTCCGCCACCCCGGCACATCAGGATATGTAAATTGAATTTCTTTTAAAATCAATATATTATAATTTTAAATTGAAATTTTCATGATCTACAATGCGTATTCTAAATTTATATTCTAAAAATGCAACATAATTTATCCGATTTTGATTTCTCATTACCCCACGAGCTGATTGCACAGTACCCTCTGTCGGAGCGCAGCGCTAGTCGTTTGCTTTGTGTCAATCGGGAAAATAATACTTATCAACATTTGAGTTTTCGTGATTTGCCGCAATTATTGAATTCTGGTGATTTGCTGGTTTTTAACGATACACGCGTAATTCCGGCGCGTATTTACGCGCATAAAATTTCTGGCGGCAAGGTTGAGATATTGGTGGAAAGAATTTTAGGCGAAGGAAAGATTCTTGCTCATGTGGGGGCAAATAAACCTTTGAAAATTGGCACATCATTGGTGATAAATGATGCTGTTACTGCAATAATTGTTGATCGCCAAGAAAATTTATTTATCCTTAAATTCATAGTAAATGAAATTACAAAAAAGCAAGACATTAATGTTATTGAACTTTTAGAGCAAATTGGACATATTCCATTACCGCCCTACATAGAGCGCACCGACGACAGTACGGATTTAGAACGGTATCAAACAGTTTTTGCAAGACAAAATGGCGCAGTTGCCGCTCCTACGGCTGGATTGCATTTTGATGAAAATTTATTGCAACAGCTTAAAGGAATAGGTATTGACACAGCTTTTGTGACTTTACATGTTGGTGCGGGCACATTTCAGCCTGTGAGAGTCGAATCAATTTTGGAACACAAAATGCATGCTGAGCGGGTAACTGTCTCACCCGAAGTATGTGAGAAAATTTTGCAAACCAAAAAACGCGGTAATCGGGTTGTTGCTGTTGGGACGACGGTGGTGCGGAGCTTGGAAACCGCGGCACAAAATGGAGAAATCGCCTCATTTGACGGAGAAACCGGTATTTTTATTTATCCTGGTTATAAGTTTCGTTGCGTCGATGCCATGATCACGAATTTCCACTTGCCAAAATCAACTTTGCTCATGCTGGTTGCGGCTTTTGCCGGTTACGATTTAATTAAAGAAGTTTACCAGGAAGCAGTGAAAGAAAAATATCGCTTTTTTAGTTATGGCGATGCGATGCTATTGGGAAAATTTTGAATTATAAATTTTGAATTGATGAGTCACTTCGTGATAATTTTTATTTTATATTTTTTTAAAGTAGTATCGCGAAGCGATTCATTCATTTGAAATTCAGCATTTAAAATTCAAAATTTCTTAATTAGGTACGCATCCAGTACTTTGCGAGCGACGCTACCGGCTATTGCGCTATTTTCTGCGACTACAGCAATAGCGATTTTAGGTTTATCAATGGGTGCAAAAGCAATAAACAAAGAATCATTGCGCAGTCTTTTGGCAAGTTTCGCTTCTTCTGCTGCTTGATTTTCATCAAAATAATGACGAAAAAGTTGCGCAGTACCAGTTTTTGCGGCTACTTTGTAAGTAGCATCAGTGCCAAAGTGAATCCTTCCAGTACCCCGAGGATTGGTGCTGCTGATTACTCCTTCCATGGCTTTAATCACGATATTCCAATTTTTTGGGTTATTTAGTTTGATAGGTGTATCTTGTATAGGTTGAATGGAAAAGGCATGACCACCGGCAGTTTTTACTTTGTAGGCAAGATGTGGGCGTATTCTTATGCCATGATTGGCAATAGCTGCAACGCCGTAAGCTAATTGTAAAGGGGTAACAAGCATGAAACCCTGTCCGATTCCAGATATAACCGTATCTCCAGGATACCATGATGTATTAGTTTTACGCATTTTCCAAGCTGGAGATGGAATATTGCCAGCTACTTCTTCGCCAATATCCAGACCAATTTTTTCACCAAAACCAAAACGGTGTAATATGGAGTCGATTTTATTAATGCCGAGCAAAGTCGCCAAATTATAAAAAAATGTATCACAAGAGACAATGATAGAGTTGATAACATTGATTTTGCCATAACCGACATGTGTGGCGTTGTGATAAAGATGAGTTGAATTGGGTAATTTAAACCAGCCAGGATCATTGATAGTGTACTCTGGGCTAATAGTGCCGCTATCTAAACCTTCCAGGGCAATAAAGGGTTTGATGGTTGATCCGGGTGGAAATTGACCCCTGACAGCCCGATTATACATGGGCTTGTTAGGTGAATTTTGTAACTCATGAAAGGTTTTAGCTGGTACGCCGGCAATGAACATGTTGGGATCATAAGTTGGATTGCTAACGAAAGTGATAATTTCCCCAGTTTGCGGCTCTATGGCAACAACAGCACCATTTTCCGTGCCAAGTGCTTCCTGGGCAATGGCTTGTAATTTACTATCTATAGTAAGGTAAAGGTCTACGCCGGATTGAGGTTGAATACGTTTTAAAACACGGATTATTCGTCCTCCCATATCAACTTCCACTTGTTGGTAACCGATTTTACCGTGCAAATCATTTTCGTAATATTTTTCTAAACCAACTTTGCCGATAAAATTACTGGCTTTATAGTTAGTTTGATCAATTTCACTTAATTCTTTGGTGTTGATACGGCTCATATAGCCTAGAGCAGCGACCGTAGTTGCGCCAAGTGGGTAGTGTCTGATTAGATGAGAATTGACGAGAAATCCTGGGAGTCGATATTGATTAAGATAAAATTTAGCGACCTCTTCTTCGTTTAAATTGAGTTTTAAGGTTACAGGTTGCAGGCGTTTTTGTTCTTGCCAGTTTTTGTCGAATTGATCCAGTTCTGTCGCTGTCAAAGGAATGATTTTTTGTAATTCATCCAATTCCAAGTCAAGGTTTTCGGTTTGATTTGGCAAGACATCAAGGCTAAAGACGGGAATATTTTCTGCCAATAAAACATTGTTGCGGTCAAAAATCAGACCGCGAGAAGGTTCGATTGGTAAAAGCATCAACCTGTTTTGTTCGGATAAAGTGGTGTAGGTGTGATTTTCTAGAATTTGCAAATAAAATAAACGTAAAGCCAGGAGGGCGGTTAAAATCATGACAAAAATAACAACCAACCAAAGTCTTTGCAAAAAAAGATGTTTTTCTTGTTTATAGTTTTTGACGATATGGAAGGACATTTTTTAATGTTTAGGATTTTCAAGTTTTTCATGTAACTAGTTAAAAAGTTTGGGAAAATTTCATCCCCACCCACCCACCCTAAAAATAACGTATTAATTTTGATTAAGCAATACTGTAATTTAACAATATGAATCTTGTTATTTGTAAATAATTTCTATATCATTAGGCGTTTTAAATAACGCTGTTAACTTTGAAAAATATTTTGCAGCATAGATTTTTGGTGCATAGCTATGAAAAGAACTTTTCAACCTAGTAATATAAAACGTAAACACGTACACGGATTTCGCGCGCGTATGGCTACAAAGGGCGGTCGCCTTGTTTTAAGTAGACGTCGCGCTAAGGGACGTAAGCAACTCTGTGCTTAAGAAATTTCAAGTTTTGAATTAATGAATTGCTCCGCAATGCCTTTTATTTATTTGAAAAGTTTTAAATTTTGATAATGGAGAAAACATTTTCTTTTGGAAAGCAGCTGCGTTTGCGGTCTGCGCATGATTTTGCAAATGTTTTTAATGGACGTAGTGGTGCAACGCTAAAGCTAAATGCTGGGAGATGTATTTTTTTATATAGAGGCAATGAGTTATCTTGTCCGCGCTTAGGTGTCGTTATTAGTAAAAAGAATGTTTCTTTGGCAGTAGAGCGTAATCGCTTGAAGCGCATTGTTAAAGAGAGTTTTAGGCTAAGGCAGCATCAGCTAGAAAATATTGATTGTGTGGTTTTAATTTATAAAGACGCCGATCAACTTTCCAATATGGAGTGGAAAGAGGTTTTGGAGAAACAATGGATTAAGTTATGTAAAAAAAATTATCTTTAATATCAATGCGTTATTTTCTTTTTATAATTAATTTGTTAAATAAGTTTTTAGTTGCAATAGTTGTCGTCTTAATCACAGTCTACCGTTTCATGATAAGCCCAGTGATTGGTGCTAATTGTCGTTTTTCGCCCACCTGTTCAGAATATGCCAAAGAAGCCTTTGAGAAATATGGAATTTGGTATGGTGGTTGGTTAACTATTAAAAGACTTTGTTCTTGTCATCCTTTTCATAAGGGTGGTTATGATCCGGTACCTTAAGGCATTTGAATTAATGAATTTGTTTTGTATTTGTATAGGTTGTCAATTATGAATAATACCCGCATGTTTTTGTATGCAGCCCTTGGGGCAATTTGTTTATCTTTATGGAGTGCTTGGCAGAAAGATTATCCTGTCGTTCCTGAGAACACGGCGGCATTAGCGTCCAACAAAAATATGCAGACGCAAACTGCGTTTCCGCTACAAGTTGCGCAAACCCAAAACAATTTATCCATGCAGTCAAACGTTAGCAAGAGTAACGATAATGCGCGTCTTGTTACTGTGCATACTGATGTTTTGGATGTGGCTATCGATACAGTTGGTGGTAATCTTGTTCAGGCAAAATTGTTAAAATATCCAGTTTCTCTAGAAAAGAATGCTGAACCAATGCAAATTATGAGCGATAGTCCTGATAATTTGTATATTGCTCCAAGTGCTTTAGTTGGTGAAAAAGGTCCAGATCTTGATTTTACCAAACAAGCGAAATATAGCGCTACAGAGCATAGTTATACTATGACTCCTATGCAAAAAGAACTGATCGTTAAGCTCAAATGGCGCAATCAGGATGGACTTTTTGTAACCAAAAACTTTGTTTTTACCCGTGGTCATTACGATATAAAAGTAATGTACGATGTTGAAAATAAGGGTAAAACTGCGTGGCAAGGTAATT
>MGXG01000080.1 GCA_001801285.1 Gammaproteobacteria bacterium GWE2_37_16 | reverse complement strand
CTGCTATTTGGGCAACGTCAACTACAGCCGCTTCCAATGGATCAACCAATGCAATGCTCGATTCATTCACGCCTTTAGGTGGCTTGGTTCCAATGTGTATGATGCAACTTGGTGAAATCATTTATGGTGGAGCGGGCTCAGGTCTTTACGGCATGCTGATTTTTGTAATTCTTACGGTTTTTATAGCTGGTTTAATGGTGGGGCGTACTCCTGAATATTTAGGCAAAAAAATTGAAGTTTTTGAAATGAAAATGGCTTCTTTTGTGATTTTAGTACCACATTTTTTAATTTTGCTATTTACCGCTATAGCGGTTATGACTGCTTCTGGCAGAGCATCAGTAAGTAATCCTGGCGCACATGGTTTTAGCGAGATTCTTTATACTTTTACCTCAACGGCAAATAATAATGGCAGTGCTTTTTCTGGGCTGAATGCGAATACGTCTTTTTATAATATTTTAACTGGGTTGGCTATGTTGTTTGCGCGTTTTTGGATTATCGTTCCAGTTTTAGCTATAGCAGGTTCTTTGGCACGTAAAAAAATCATACCTGCAGGGCTTGGAACTATGCCAACTCATACTGTATTGTTTGTAGGTTTAGTTATTAGTATTATTTTAATCATTGGGGCATTGACCTTTTTTCCAGTATTGGCGTTAGGACCAATAGTGGAAAACCTTATGTAGGAATTTTAAATCTTCGCAAAGCGATATGTAAATTCAAAATTTATAATTCAAAATTCATAATTTCCCAGTATGGCAACAAAAAATCGTAATATTTCTCTTTTTGAACCGACTATCCTGAAGCCGGCACTTTGGAGCGCTTTTTTAAAGCTTAATCCAAAACATCTAATCCATAATCCGATCATGTTTACAGTTTTTGTCGGATGTGTTTTGGTTACGGTATTTTTTTTTCAAGCATTATTTGGAGAGGGTGAGGCACCGATTGGTTTTATTGCCGCCATTATGTTTTGGCTTTGGTTTACTGTTTTGTTTGCCAATTTCGCAGAGGCTATGGCGGAAGGGCGTGGTAAAGCGCAAGCGGCTTCTTTGCGTGCTACCAAAAGCAGTATTCAAGCAAAATTACTTGCAGAAGCCAGGTATGATGCGAAAGTTACTCTGGTTAATTCAGAAACCCTTAGCGCTAATGATGTGGTTTTGGTAGAAGCTGGTGATTTTGTTCCTGGTGATGGTGAAGTAATAGAGGGGGTTGCTTCAGTAAACGAAAGCGCTATTACGGGTGAAAGTGCGCCAGTTATTCGTGAAAGTGGAGGGGATCGCAGTTCGGTAACGGGTGGTACGCGAGTTATTTCTGATTGGTTAATTATTCGTGTTACGTCTAATCCAGGCGAAGGATTTATAGACCGCATGATTTCTTTGGTTGAAGGCGCTAAACGCCAGAAAACGCCAAATGAACTTGCTTTAAATATTTTATTGGCAACCTTAACGATCATTTTTTTACTGGTAACCGTAACTTTAGCACCATTTTCTGTTTACGCAGTTTTTTCTGCTGGTAAAGGTTTGCCGGTTTCTTATACGGTTTTGGTATCTCTATTTGTCTGTTTGGCACCAACAACTATTGGTGGACTTCTTTCTGCTATAGGAATAGCTGGTATGGATCGCATGATTCAGGCGAATGTTATTGCAACTTCAGGGCGCGCCGTAGAAGCTGCTGGAGATGTCGATGTTTTATTACTGGATAAGACGGGAACTATAACTTTAGGTAATCGACAGGCGACAGATTTTGTTCCGGCTGAAGGAATTTCTGAGGTAGCACTTGCCGATGCTGCGCAATTGGCTTCTTTATCCGATGAAACTCCAGAAGGACGTAGCATTGTTGTTTTAGCTAAAGAAAAATATGGTTTACGCGGACGAAATATTCACGATTTAAATGCTACATTTATACCGTTTACAGCTCAAACACGTATGAGTGGCGTGGATTTGGGAGATAGACAAATTCGTAAAGGCGCCGCTGATGCTGTCGAAGATTATATTAAGAAGGTTGATGGCGTTTTCCCTTTAAGCGTTAAAGGACAAATTGAGACAATTGCAAGACAAGGAGGAACGCCTTTGGTTGTCGCCGAAGGATCTAAAGTATTGGGTATTATTCGTTTAAAAGACATAGTAAAAGGCGGTATCAAGGAACGGTTTGCAGAATTAAGAAAAATGGGTATCAAAACCATTATGGTTACAGGGGATAATACCCTAACAGCGGCTGCGATCGCAGCGGAAGCTGGCGTTGATGATTTCCTTGCCCAGGCAAAACCGGAAGACAAATTAAGATTGATTCGTGAAATGCAAGCCGGTGGGCATTTAGTTGCCATGACCGGCGATGGTACGAATGATGCCCCAGCGCTAGCGCAAGCTGATGTTGCTGTGGCTATGAATACTGGAACTCAAGCCGCTAAGGAAGCTGGCAATATGGTTGATCTTGATTCCAATCCAACCAAGTTAATTCAAATTGTGGAAATTGGTAAACAATTACTAATGACGCGCGGAGCTTTAACTACCTTTAGTATTTCTAATGATCTCGCCAAGTATTTTGCTATTATTCCTGCAGCGTTTGCTGGCACTTATCCAATTCTTAACGTATTAAATGTCATGCACTTAAGCACACCGCAAAACGCTATTTTGTCGGCAGTGATTTTTAATGGTTTAGTGATAGTTTTTCTAATTCCTTTGGCGTTGCGTGGTATTCAGTATAAGCACGTTCCAGCGGCAAAACTTTTATTTAACAATGTTTTTGTTTATGGTTTTGGTGGACTGTTGGTGCCATTTTTAGGGATTAAGCTGATTGATATGATTTTACATTCAATACAAACGATTTTTTAGAAATTATAAATTTTTAATGTTGAATTTTATAAAGAATATCCATAAATAGGATCCTGTAGCCGCTGGCTTTAGCCCGCGATATAATCTGTGCTAAACCATATATTAGCGCAATATTTACCGCGCAAGTTAAAACTTGCGGCTACGGTATTTGTGATTTTTTTTAAGTTTTTGAGCTATTATAAAAAAGTGATTGAGAAAAAATAATTATGTTTAAGATTTTTTATAACCAATTCAAATCCGCAATAGTTGTGCTATGCGCTTTTACCTTTTTGATCGGTGTTGTCTATACAGGTGCAATAACTATTTTTGCACAAATATTATTTCCCCAAAAAGCCAATGGCAGTTTAGTTGTATCCAACAATAAAATAATTGGTTCAAAACTAATTGGGCAATATTTTTCCAGTCCTAAATATTTTTGGGGAAGACCATCGGCAACTGGTATTTTTCCATATAATTCAGCTGATTCTAAAGGGTCTAATTTAGGTCCGACTAACCCAAAATTAATTGCCGCTATTCATAAACGTATTGATATTTTGAAAAAAAGCGATCCGGAAAATAAACAACCAATTCCAATTGATTTAGTTACAGCATCAGGTAGTGGCCTTGATCCAGAAATTAGTCCATTAGCAGCCATTTATCAGCTACACAGAGTTGCCAATGCGCGAAATATGAACGATAAAGAGGTTTTAGCTATCGTTAATGCCCATATACAAAAAAGACAATTCGGATTTCTTGGTGAACCGCGCGTAAATGTTTTGCAGCTGAATATGGCGCTTGATGCAATAAAATAATGAACTAATTTATAAACTATCACGAAGTGACACATTAACTGAGTTATGCTCGACAAACGTCCCGATCCAGAAGTTATACTAGCCCGCATTAAAGCAGATGAGCGCAAAGAGTCTAAGGGGAAGCTAAAGATTTTTTTTGGTGCTGCGCCTGGGGTGGGGAAAACTCATACGATGTTACAAGATGCTAATGAAAGATTGGCTGAAGGTGTCGATGTTGTAGCAGGTCTTATCGAAACTCACGGTCGCAAAGAACTAGAGACTATGCTCTCGCAGATAGAACAATTGCCACTACGTAAAATCAATTATCATGGTCGCGTTTTACAAGAATTCGATATAGATAAAGCAATAGAGCGTAAACCTGGTTTACTTTTAATCGATGAACTTGCTCATACCAATTTACCTAATTCACGTCACATTAAACGTTGGCAAGATGTTAAAGAAATTTTAGAGCGTGGCATCAATGTTTATACCACTCTTAATGTTCAGCACTTGGAAAGTCTCAATGATATTGTGACACAGATTACTGGTGTAACTGTGCGTGAAACCGTTCCAGATGCGATTTTAGAAGAGGCTGATGTTGTTGAACTTGTGGATTTGCCGCCAGATGATTTGCTAAAACGTTTGCAAGAAGGGCGAGTTTATGCACCTGAACAAGCCGAACTTGCCAAGCAAAATTTCTTCAATAAAGGTAATTTAATTGCTTTACGTGAGCTCGCTTTGCGTATTACCGCAGAAAGAGTTGGTGCGCAGGCTTTGTCATATCGGGAAGATCAAGCCATTCAAAAAACCTGGCCAACCACGGAACGTCTTGTGGTTTGTGTTGAACCAAATGCTCAAGCGGCAAAGTTAATACGCGCAGCGCGGCGTATGGCAGCAAGACTGCAAGCGGAATGGATGGCCGTTTATGTTGAAACGATAAAAAAAGCTAACCTGTCAGAAATTGAACGCCATTATCTGGAAAATAATTTTCGTTTGGCAGAACGTTTAGGAGGAGAAACCTATACTCTTAGTGGACGTGATGTTGTTGAGGAATTAATTGCTTTTGCCAGAGATCGCAACGTTACCAAAATTGTGATAGGTAAAGATCTGCGTTCTCGTATCAAAACCTTTTTTTTCGGTAGTTTTGTCGATGAATTATTGCGACGCAGCGGCGATATTGATGTTTATGTGATTCAGGGTGGCTATGATAAGAGTCATCGCTTTTTGCCTATTATTAAATTAGAACATACCAGCACATGGCAATCGTATTTATTAGGCGTTGTTGCAGTTTTATTGTGTACTTTGTTTGGTTTTGCTTTTTTGCCGCGTATTGGTCTAAGTACCATGGCAATGGTTTATTTGTTAGGTGTGGTTTTAGTTTCAATGCGCGGCAAACGCGGACCAGCTATTTTGGTTTCCATAATTAGTGTTTTGGCTTTTTCCTTTTTCTTTGTGCCGCCTAAATTAAAGTTTGTTTTTCACAACACGCAATATCTAATTACACACGTTGTAATGTTATTGGTTGCATTAATTGTTAGCCAGTTAACCATCAAAATCGAAAGACAGGCGGCAATCGCACGTTTGCGGGAAAGGCGTACCGCTGCTATGTATGCTTTGAGTCGTAAACTTGCCAGTAGTCGTGGGTTAGATCAAATTTTGCAAACAGCAGTGTATCATATTGCTGATGTTTTTGATAGCCATGTGGCGGCAATATTACCGGATGAATATAATTGTCTCACCATTAGAGCTAACTCCGGAGCTGATTTTATAGCCGATGAAAAAGAACAAAGCGTTGCTCGTTGGGTTTATGATATGGGGCAAGTCGCGGGTCTTGGAACGCAAACATTGCCTTTTGTTCCTGCGGTTTATGTTCCCTTGCTTGGTAAACAGGCAGTCGTTGGAGTTTTGCGTGTGCAACCTGTTGATCCTGAACGTTTAGCCATTCCTGAACAATTGCATTTATTAGAAACCTTCGCTAATCAAACGGCTTTTGTTATTGAAGTGGATCAGCTGGTAGGAGAGAAAAAAAATTGAATTTTAAATTTTTGTTACTTAGTGACGATTTTTTTTTTGGATTCTGTCGCAAATATTATCAAAGACCAAATGCAGACTTCTGCGGATACAATTATCCTGCTACGGTTTAGTTTAATTTTGCGATAGAACCCGCAATATCTATTTATTTATTTAGTTAAATTAAGTACTTCACATACAGCAACAATCTGCCAATTATTCTTTGATAAAGGCGGCGACTTTGTAAACTATGAATACCAATTTCTTTGGAATT
>MGXG01000079.1 GCA_001801285.1 Gammaproteobacteria bacterium GWE2_37_16 | reverse complement strand
TTGGCTTTTTCTGAAAAAAGATTAAATAAATACTTGCAAAATGAAAATTCAAACATTGTAGATGCGATAGCATTGTATTATTGGAATATAGAATTGAGCCAAGCGTTATATCCAGCCTTACAGATATTTGAAATCGTTTTTAGAAATTCATTGCATAGAGCAATTGCCGATTTATTTAAAAATGATTATTGGTTTGATGAGGATTTTTTACGTGCTAGGGAAAAGCAGATCATTTGCGAAGTTAAATATAGTCTAAAGCGTCAAAACAAATCGCTCGATCCTAATAATATGGTTACAGAACTGTCTTTAGGTTTTTGGACAAGTCTTTTGGAGACACATTATGAACATGAGCAAATTCTTTGGCCAAAATTACTGCCTAAGGTATTTCCGCATATTTCTAAAAAGGATCGAACTCGTAGTTACCTTTCAAAAGCAGTTAGCCGTATTAGAAAGCTAAGAAATAGAGTGTTTCATTATGAGCCAATATGGTATTGGGATAATTTGCTCAGTCAATATGAAAGTTTATTATATTTGATAGGATGTCTATCCCCCGTATCGCTTGAATATTTAAAAACTTTTAATTGTTTCAAAACATTGCATGCCGAAGGTTATATTCGTGCACAAGGCAAAAGCAGCAGTATTTTTTTAGAAAATCCTAAAACCCCGACGTAATTGGATATCTTCTGTCCCGTCCAAAAGCGCGCGCAGTAATGCGTACCCCAACTGGTGCTTGGCGGCGTTTATACTCGTTGCGATAAACCATATTGATCACTTTTTTGACGATTGTTGCATCAAAACCAGCAGCAATGATTTCTTGTGCTGATTGGTCACACTCGACAAAGCGTTCCAAAATGGCATCGAGAATTGGGTAGGGTGGGAGGCTGTCAGTGTCTTTCTGGTCGGAAGCAAGTTCGGCAGAGGGTGGTCGGTCGATGATTCTCTGTGGTATAAGTGGCGTTTTGCTTAGACTATTACGATAATTAACCAATTCATAAACTAAAGTTTTAGGTACATCTTTTAAAACACAGAAACCACCAACCATATCGCCATATAAGGTCGCATAACCAACTGACATTTCACTTTTATTGCCAGTGGACAGAACGATGTAGCGCTTTTTGTTGGAAATTGCCATTAAAATTGTACCGCGACAGCGAGCTTGCAGGTTTTCTTCAGTGGTGTCAGCGCTCGTTCCAGAGAATT
Organism: Gammaproteobacteria bacterium GWE2_37_16; assembly: GCA_001801285.1. Taxonomy (GTDB): domain Bacteria; phylum Pseudomonadota; class Gammaproteobacteria; order UBA9339; family UBA9339; genus GWE2-37-16. Next base: position 5,322 of record MGXG01000079.1, on the reverse strand, counting down.
CGTTGCTTAAACTTTGTAAAAAACTTTGAAAAACTGGTTCGATAGGAATTTCGCTATAGGCAATACCAAAATTTTTAGCGATTGCTTTTGCATCTTCCCCGCTAATTTGACGTGTGTAGCGGGAAGGCATGAAAACGGTATGGACACGTTCCTTGCCGATGGCGTCAACTGCCAGAGCAAGTGTTAAAGCTGAATCAATGCCACCGGAAAGACCAATCAAGGCGCCAGGAAAATGGTTTTTTTCAATGTAATCACGAATGCCAAGCACTAAAGCTTTGTAAACTCGTTCGACTTTGCCAATAATAGGTAGGGCTTCTAGTGGTTTTGGCAGTAAAGCGCTATTTTCCCGTATAAGATCAACAGTAATTAAACTTTCTTCAAAAAAAACTCCGCGTTGCGTTACTTCACTTGCTGAATTCATCACAAATGATCCGCCATCAAAAACCAGCTCATCTTGAGCGCCAACGGTATTGAGATAAATTATTGGTAAATGCGTTTCTTTAACACGTTCCGCCACAATTTCTTCGCGCAACAAGGGCTTGTAAAGATCAAAAGGTGAGGCGTTGATACTTATAATAATTTCTGCGCCACTAATTTTTGCTTGTTGTATGGGTTCTTTTTGCCAAAGATCTTCACAAATTAAAATAGCGACTTTGTTACCAAATATATCGACAATGCAAGGTTTTTTGCCGGATTTAAAGTAACGTTTTTCATCAAAAACACCGTAATTTGGTAAAAGTTGTTTGTGGTAATTGGCGATAATTTTACCGTCATAAAAAACACCAGCGCTATTGTAATTTCCTATATGATTCTGTTCTGGATAACCAATGATTAGATAGGTATCGGGTAAAAATTGTTTTAAGTTATCTATGGCAAGATTAATGCGATCGTAAAACTCAGAGCGAAGCAATAGATCTTCCGGTGGATAACCAGCTAAAGCCATTTCTGGAAAGACAACCACATTGGCATGTAAGACATTTTTGGCATGTAGAGCAGCTTTTTTGATTTTAACTAGATTGTTTTCAATATCGCCAACCAATGGATTTAGTTGGGCTAGAACGATACGAAGATTTTGGTTTGTGGAGTTCAAGGTAATTCAAAATCCCAAATTTCCTGAACTTATCGCGTCAGCGATTTATTCATTTAAAATTGATAATTCAAAATTTAAAATTTCCAAAAGGTGGTGGGCCGTGCGCGGATCGAACGCGCGACCAACGGATTAAAAGTCCGCTGCTCTACCAGCTGAGCTAACGGCCCTCAAGCTAGACAAGAGCCTAATAATAGCAATTTATTTTAAAATGGCAACTATTTGTTTGCAGTATATTGTGATTTCGTAGTCGCTGGCTTTAGCCTGCGGTATAATCTATTTAAAATCATACATGTATCCAAGATTTAAAACGCAGGCTAAAGCCAGCGACTACAGTAAGGTATTTTGTGATTTATCCGTAAAATTATTTTAAAATATGCATAAAAATATTCCACAACTTCTAACATTACTAAACGACGAGAACTTTCATTCTGGTTCTGATTTGGGTGAAAAGCTTAATTTAACTCGCAGCGCCGTTTGGAAGCTGATTAAGCAATTAGAAAAACTCGGGATTGAAGTAGAGGTAAAAACTAAGCTGGGGTATAAAATTACTCATAATTTGGAGTTTTTGGATGCAAGAAAGATTGGGCAATACTTTACTGTTCCACACAAGCAATATCTGGATAAAATAATTATTTTTGATGAACTGCCTTCAACTAATTCATATTTAATAGAATTGGCAAAAAACGATCCAAATTACAAAGAGTGTATTTGCTTGGCAGAAAGTCAAACAGCGGGGAGAGGGCGTTTGGGGCGTCAATGGTTCTCACCGTATGCCAAAAATATATTATTATCGTTATTGTGGCGTTTTTCAAAAGAACCAAATGAATTGGGCGGCTTAAGTCTTGCTGTTGCGATTGCTGTTATTGAATCTCTTGAACGCTACGGAATTAAACAAGATATTAAACTTAAATGGCCGAACGATGTTCTCTGGCAACAACATAAATTAGCCGGGATTTTAGTTGAAATTTCTGGTGAGAATCGCCATGCTTATAATACCGTTATTGGTATTGGTTTGAATCTCAATATGCCGAAAACACACAGCCAAAATATTGGGCAGCCATTTTGTGATGTAGCAGAAATAAGTAATGCTACGCCAGAAAGAAACAAACTGACTGGATTGTTAATTGACCAATTGCTTACCACAATGGAAGTATTTCAAAAGGGCAGTTTACAACCATTTATTGAAAAATGGCGCGAACTTGATGTTTCTTATGGACAACAAGTTACTATCATCACTCCACAAGAAAAGATTTCAGGTATTGGTCGAGGAATAGATGGAAAAGGGCATTTCTTGCTGGAAGATAAATTGGGCAAATTACATACTTTTGTTGCGGGCGAAGTGTCTTTGGAAAAAAATGACATGATAATGGATTTTTAATGACTTAAAGCAATCTTGAAAGGTGGATAAATAGGGATGGTTGTGAGGTGGAAAAATATGGGAGTATTATTTGATTATTAAAAATTTACAATTCACAATAATCGGTTGAGGAATGCTCAGATCATGAATTTGTTAGAGTGTTTAAATAGGGGTGACTAGTGAACTTTAAATTCAAACCCATATTTTCTATGCATATCGAAGGGACAGAGCTTCCTCTAGAGCAGTAGGAAAAATATTTGCGACATGTTTGCGACATTGTGAATTGGGTGGGGTGAGGGGTTCTCAATTTTGGTATAGCTGAATAATTATTTATCTTTACAAACACATATGAAAAAAATCATTCTTACCGGTGATAGACCAACGGGTCCATTGCATTTGGGGCATTATATTGGTTCGTTACGCAATCGCGTTGCATTGCAAAATGAGTACCAGCAATTTGTTATGATAGCTGATGTGCAGGCTTTGACTGACAATGCGGAAAACCCGGAAAAAATTCGCCAAAATATACTGGAAGTGGCGCTGGATTATCTTGCTGTTGGTATTGATCCTAAAATATCGACTTTTTTTATTCAATCGATGTTGCCAGAAATAGCTGAATTGACGATGTTTTATCTCAATTTAGTGACTATCGCACGTCTGGAGCGCAATCCGACAGTCAAAGACGAAATCAAAAATAAAGATTTTGCTCGCAATATTCCGGCAGGATTTTTGATGTACCCAGTTAGTCAGGCGGCGGACATTACAATTTTTAACGCTAATTTGGTTCCGGTAGGGCACGATCAATTGCCGATGATTGAGCAGACGGTGGAAATTGTGCGTAAATTCAATCTGCTTTACGGCGAAATTTTTATTGAGCCGCAAGCTTTGGTGCCTAAAGAGGGGGGGCGCTTGCCTGGTGTTGATGGTAAAGCCAAAATGAGCAAATCATTGGGTAATGCGATTTATCTTGGCGATGCTGCGGATGTAGTGACAAAAAAAATCATGAATATGTTTACCGATCCGAATCATTTACGCATCAGTGATCCTGGAACGGTGGAGGGTAATGTGGTTTTTACTTATTTGGATATTTTTGATCCAAATAAAGAAGAATTGGAAGAGTTGAAAGCGCATTATCGGCGTGGTGGATTAGGTGATGTAACGATTAAAAGGAGACTCAATGATCTTTTGCAGGCGGTTTTACAACCTATTCGTACGCAGCGTGAAATGTATGCTAATGATAAAGAGGCGGTTTTAGCTATTTTAGAAGATGGTACAAAAGCAGCACGTGAAGTTGCAGTGGCAACCATGCGCAAAGTCAAGAAAGTGATGAGGATTGATTATTTTGCCTCTTTGTAATATCTCTAAAAGTTTTTGGTATTATTATTATGATTACGTAGCTGCAGGTCTTTAGCCTGCGCTAAAATACGAGTTGAATTATATACGTACGCAATAATGAAGACGCAAGCTAAAGCTTGCGGCTACGGACTTGCGACTACGTTATTCTTGTGATTTACCATGGTTTTTAGAAGTTATGCGTCCTGAGAGCAACTAATTAACTAATTGATTTATATAGCAATTGTTTTTGCATATGTGGGAAGATTAATCACCAATAATTTAATTAGCTTCAAGTTTTAGTAAGTGCTTGGTGGCAATTTCTTCTATTTCCAGAGCAACCTGTAAAGCTTTGGTTGCTTCGACCGCAGTTACTGGTGGTGGCGTATTTTTGATAATTGAATTAACAAAAGCTTCAATTTCCGTATACAAAGCATCATTAGTTTCCAAAGAGATTTTTTCTGAGGTGATTTCTGGCATGTAGGGTTTGATTTTACTTTGTCCTTTACCGTAAACTGTTATGCTTTTATCGTTTAAATCGCAAGTTAGGCAAGAATCGGATTGAAAAACTTGGATTTTACGTTTGGTTTGCATGCTGACGCGGCTGGCTTTGATATTAGCTATACAACCATTAGCAAATTCAATGTTAGCAGTTGCCATATCAATTTTATCAGATAAAACAGGTGCTCCATAAGCGTAGATATTTTCGATTGGCGCGGCAATAATATTTAGAATCAAATCAATATCGTGAATCATTGAATCTAAAATTACGCTAACATCGGTGCAGCGCAGTTTGAAGGGTGCCAAACGCACAGCTTCAATAAAAATAGGTTTGTTTAAATGCTTTTTGAGGGCGGTAAAAGCTGGGTTAAAACGTTCTAATTGACCAACTTGTATAACTAACTTATTTTTTTTAGCGATTTTTTGTAATTCTTCGGCTGTTTCTACTGAAGTTGTAATAGGTTTTTCAATTAAAACATGAATTTTGTTTTCAAGGAAAAATTTGGCGATTTCATAATGTGCTGATGTTATGGCGGCGATACTGACGGCATCAACTTTGCCGACTAAGTCTCGATAATCGCTTAGGGCTGAGATGTTGTATTTTGTTGCTATTTCTTTACTGCGTTCCTCATCGCTATCACAAACCGCAACCAATTCCGCATTTGGCAAAACTGCATATTTATCAGCGTGAAATTTCCCTAAATAACCGACTCCGACGACTGCACATTTGATGGATTTTTTCATAATTTATAATGTTTATCTGTTTTAATTCAATATCGCAAGCGAAAGCTTGCAACTACTGGCGTATTCTAGTGCTAGGATTGGCATTGGTCAAATTTGGGATAATTACAATAAATTACGTTGAATAAATAAAAGGTCTTGATAAGACTTACTCTTCTCGCGTGGAGAGCGTAATAAATACGCTGGATGGTAGGTTATCAAAAGAGGGGTGTTGTGTTGACCATAAATATATTTTTGACCACGTAACTTAGCCATAGATTCATCAGTATTTAAGAGAAAATGTGCGGCAATGCGTCCAACA
>MGXG01000078.1 GCA_001801285.1 Gammaproteobacteria bacterium GWE2_37_16 | reverse complement strand
TTTTTGTAAACAGCATCACTGTTTGGAAGATCGTTAAGAGAGCTAACTATATAGTCTCGTGTATAGATAACATAATCAGCCCAAAGGTTACGCATGGTTTTATCGAGACTAATAGCTGCTTTGTAACCTGGAAGTGTTGTTACATCGTGCATATTATTCATATTTGGCATTTCTTTAGTAGCATAAACACAAGTATTTACGCCAATCAAACCAATAGTAATAATTGTTGCGATAAGTGTCTTTTTCATTTATATCTCCTGAATTATTTAAGTTTGAAAGAAAAGTTTTTGAAATTTATTTGGTATTTTTATCGTCGGTGACATTTTTTTGAATTGCCTTACCGCTTGCTTCCATATCTTTACCAAAACCTTCCGCGGTGTTTTGACAAGCATTTAAGAATAGGCAGCCTATCAGTACTAAACCAATAAATGCAATTTTGTGTTTAATTTTCATGTTAATCTCCTTTTTATTAAAGACTATAGTTTTATAAAAAATAACAATTTTTTTTATTATCGCCTATCTTATTAAATGAACAATAAGCGAGATTACAAAAAGTACTAGGAAAATTACAAAAATAATTTTAGCTATACCTACTGCTTCTGTTGCTATACCGGTAAAGCCAAAGACCGCTGCAACAATGGCGACAATCAAAAAAACAAATACCCAGGTTAACATAATTAAATCCTCCTTAAGAAAGTTAAAATTAAAAATGTAATGCTGTGAATTTAATCCAGCTATAATATATTATCTGATGTAATCAGGAGAAAAGCTAGGAAATTTTTCTACAGGTGAAGTGACTTATATTAAACAAAACATTCTACATTTCGCCATTCACCTTGGGCAATTTTTTTTGTCGCAATTCGGGAACGCCAATCACCAACGTGGATTTCTAATTTATGTCCATCTGGATCTAAAAAATAAAAAGAATCACCTTCGGAACTGTTTTCTTGAAAAACTTGTACACCAGAATTTAAAAGGCGTTCGCGTAAATGGAAAAAATTTTCTTGGGTGGCTGTAAAAGCGTAGTGAGTGTAACTTGATTCAGGTTGGACATTTTTATCAACATTTAAACAAAACCAAAAATCTCCAATTAAAAAATAAGCGCCTTTATCCCAGCGGCATAGTGGTTCTAATCCCAAGATATTGCGATAAAAATCAAAGGAACGGGTAATATTGTTGACTGCGAGAGTGATGTGGTTGAGACGGATGGGCATATTTTTCCAATTAATAATTTAGAGATTTAAGCTAATTTATTATATTAGTTATATCTTGATAACCACTTAGTATTCGCACTATTTCGATTGGCTTCATTGGTTTGTAAATAATGAGGTAATGCCACTTAAATGTCCAAAATTTAACGGACATTTGAGTTAAATCTTCCCGTAGGTGACCTAAGTCTGGATTTTCAGCCAGTGTATCCATAGCACTATAAGTTGCATCGAGAAACTTATGTGCTGATTTAGGACTTTCTTTTGCTATGTATGTCACTATCTCATCAATGTCTTGATAGGCTGCATCAGAAAGATGGTAAGTTTTTATCATGTTTTTGTTTTGGCTATATTATCAATTTTTGCTTTTAGTTTATTATAGCTTTCACGTGCGGAAATTTTATGTCCTGAATCAAGTTGTTTCATGCCGATTTCAATAGCTTGATCTAGTCGTCGTATGCTTTGTTGTTGTAAATTATCATGGGTATGCATTAAGCGTAGAGATTCTCTGATTACTTCACTGGTAGAAGTATAAAATCCGCTGCTGACCTTGTTTTGTACGAATTTTTCTAATTCGGGTGACAGAGAGATGTTCATGGTATTCTCCTAAATAATAATATGCATAAAATAACATAAGATAGCATAAATTGATATTTTTATATTAATTAACTTCCCGCGAAATTAATTCCAAAAACATCTTTTCATCCAGAATCTTTACACTCAACTTTTCGGCTTTTGCCAATTTTGAACCAGCTTCGCTGCCGACAACTAAATAGCTGGTGTTTTTTGAAACGCTTTCGCTGGTTTTAGCGCCAAGCGCGACTAAGCGTTCCTTGGCTTCTTCGCGCGTCATGTTTTGCATCGTTCCGGTTAAAACAAAAATCTGACCTGCTAGAGGTTGTTTTGCGGCGCGTACTGGTTTTTGCCAATGGATTCCCGATCTACGTAAGCGTTCAATTAATTCGAGATTATGTTTTTGACGAAAGAAGGTGATAATGTGTTTGGTTACAGTTGGACCGACATTGGAAATGGCTTGTAAAGCTGCTTCATCGGCATTAATGAGTGTATCTAAATCACCAAAATGATTAGCTAAATCTTGAGCGGTTACTTCACCAACTTCGCGAATGCCAAGCGCATAAATAAAGCGCGCTAAAGTGGTGTTTTTACTCTTTTCTAAAGCTGCCAAAATATTATGTGCCGATTTTTCCCCCATGCGTTCCAGATTGCTTAATTGTTCTAAACTTAAAGTATAAATATCGGCTACGTTATTGATTAAACCAGCATCGACGAGTTGTTCGACCAATTTATCGCCAAAACCGTTAATATCTAAAGCACCACGACTAGCAAAATGTTTGATTGATTCTTTGCGTTGTGCGCTGCAATAAAGACCGCCGCTACAGCGGGCTATGATTTCACCTTCCGTTTTGACGATTTCCGAGCCGCAAATTGGGCAATGTTTTGGTAAGTGAATGATTGCGGCGTTTTGCGGGCGGCGATCCTTGATAACACTGACGATTTCTGGAATAACATCACCGGCGCGGCGGATGATAACGGTATCACCAATTCTTACATCTTTCCGTAGAATCTCATCAATATTATGTAGAGTCGCATTACTGACCGTTGCGCCACCGACAAAAACTGGCTTCAGTCGCGCAACCGGTGTAATGGCTCCCGTGCGTCCAACTTGAAATTCAATGGCTAAAACTTCGGTTAATTCTTCTTCAGCGGGAAATTTATGTGCGATTGCAAAGCGTGGGGCACGTGAGACAAAACCAAGTTTTTGTTGTAAATTAAGTTGGTTGATTTTGTAAACAACGCCGTCAATAGAATAGGGTAGTTGTGCGCGTTTCTTGCCCATTTCTTGATAATACTCAAGGCATTTATTAATGCCTTGAGCAATGGTTATTTCGGGATTAACACGCAAGCCCCAGTCTTTAAATTGTTGTAAAAGTTCGTAGTGTTGTTTTGGTAATTGCCATCCGTTTACTTCCCCAACGGCGTAACAAAAAATATTCAAAGGACGCGTGGCGGTAATTTTTGGATCTAATTGGCGTAAACTTCCGGCGGCGGCGTTGCGTGGATTAACAAAAGTTTTTTCATCCGTTTTGGTAGCATTGCGGTTATATTCTAAAAAACCGGCAATGGGCATGTAAATCTCGCCGCGGATTTCGATGGTTTCGGGGAAGTTTTCGCCGCGTAAATGCAAAGGGACACCGTGAATTGTACGGACATTTTGCGTGATGTCTTCACCGACAACGCCATCGCCACGTGTTGCGGCTTTAACTAAAAGTCCATTTTCATAAATTAAATTGACGGCTAATCCGTCTATTTTTGGTTCACAGACATAAGTTATATCGTTTTGCTGGTAATTATACTCTTCGCATTTTGGTTTTCCGCTGTGTTGGCTTCCTTTCTCGCTTGAGTCATGTATGTCTAATACACTCCTCAAGCTCGACTCGTTGCCGCCTTGCGGAAATCTCAAACTGCTCGAGTCTATTTGTGCTAACCCTGAAATCCTGTTTTCCTTTAGTATATCACCAAGCCTTTCATGGGCGCGTTTGTCAAAAGCTAATACTTCTTCGTCGCTAAAAGCATTATCGAGAGAAAGCATAGGTATTTTATGTTGTACTTCAGTAAATTTGGTCAGTGGTTTGACGCCAACTCGTTGTGTTGGAGAATCGATAGTGATTAAGTCTGGGTAGTCGGTTTCGAGTTTTTGTAATTCGCGGAAAAGTCGGTCGTACTCGGCGTCGGGAACCAAAGGTTCATCAAGTACGTAATAATGATAATCGTAATCTTTGATTTGTTGACACAGTTTGTCGATTTTGGATTTAATGTTTAGATCAGTCATAATGGTTATGTTTATGTTTTGCTATGGATAAAAAGTATTTTACCATGTATTTTAATTACTTCTCAAAAAGTTCGGGTATTATAATAATTACGATTACATAGTCGCAGGTCTTTAGTTTGCGTTAAAATACGTATCTAAATTATATGCGTATGCAATGAAAAAACGCAGGCTAAAGCCTGCGGCTACGTGCTTGCGGCTACGGACTTGTGGCTGCGCAAATTCTTGTAATTTTCCCCTGATTTTTGAGAAGCTACAAAAAATAAAAATAACTCTTTGATTTATAAAATAATCATATTTACACATCTTTAATCGAAAATGCTAGCTTTAACTAAAACACCATTTATAAATGCCGTAAAAAGCACTCTCAATATGTCTGTGCCGATTATGGTTGCGCGACTTAGTGGCGCTTTAAGTGCTGTTATTAGTATGCTAATGATTGCTCAGCTAGGACATGCGGAATTGGCGGCAAGTGCCTTGATCAACAGTATGATCTCGGTTTTTATGGTGACTATTTGGTCAATGCTTTTTTCGGTCGGTGTTTTGGTGGGGCATAATTATGGCGCGGAAAATGATGCGGAAATAGGCGCGGTTTTTCGGCAAAGCATTATTCTTGGGGCGTTAGTTTCTTTGCCGATCATGTTGATTTTATGGAATATAGCGCCGATTTTATTGCTTTGTAAACAAGACCATAAGCTCGTTGCTTTAACGCGTGAGTTTTTTCGTAGTTATATTTTCGCAATAATCCCCAGTATGATTTATTGTTCACTTTATCAGGTGACATTGGGTATTTCTAAACAAAAAGTTGCGACTATTTATAATATTGCTTTTCTTATCGCAATTACGATTTTTGGTTATATTTTTCTTTTTGGAAAATTAGGTTTTTCGCCTTTAGGTGTATGTGGTATGGGTTATGCTAATACTTGTGCTTTTGTCTTTATTGATATTATTTTCTTTGGTCATTTATTTTATTTTAAAGAATATCGACGCTATAAGTTATTTTGTATTGCTAAAACTAAGAGTTTTAATTTTCAATATTTAAGACAGCTATTTAGTATTGGCTGGCCGGTTAGTGCCATGATTGCTGTTGAATTGGGAGCTTTCTCTATATCGACGATTTTTGTTGGTTGGTTAGGTGAGACGTCCTTGGCGGCTCAACAAATTACTTTGCAAATTAACTTGATTGCTTTTATGGTACCATTCGGAATCGCCCAGGCTTCGACGATTTTAATTAGTCAGGCGATTGGGCGGCGTGATCATGGTGTAATACGCAATTTAGGCTATGCGGCATTGTTGTTGGGGTTGATTTGTACGTTATTTTTTACTTTGCTTTATTGGCTTATACCGAAGTTTTTGATTTCTTTCTATTTGGACATTAAAGCAGTTGAGAATCAGGCGACGTTGGCGGTTTCGATTAGTCTGTTGGCAGTGACTAGTTTGATGAATATTTTTGATGGTGTTCGGACTATCGCGACGTGTGCTTTGCGTGGCTTACGTGACACACTGACTCCGATGTTTTATAGCATAGTTATTAGTTGTTGTTTGAGTTTACCGATAAGTTACTTGTTGGCATTTTATTGGCATTTTGGTGTTTTAGGTATTCGTTGGGGGTTTGTGCTTTGTTTTGGTTTAAGCGCAATAATTTTGATCATGCGTTTTCATAAGATGACTGGTGCGAGAATTGCTGGATATCGGGAGTTTTAGTTATGTTTTGGACTAAGCTAATTTTTATCGTTACAACGGCTTTTATGGGCTGGTATTTGTATAATTATATACGCCACAACCCTGAAGCTTTTTCTTCTGCTAATTTAAATAAAAGTATTTTTTCTTTGGGTGTTTTGGCGTTATTTTTGATTGCGATCGTTACGGTTTTGGTTTTGCTGGTGCGGTATTAACGATTGCATAACGGAGACATACAAACAATCGCTATGTTTGCGATGATTAACGTACAAGCTAAAGCTTAATGTTACTTGGCTATGAGATATACTCTTCGCATTTTGGTTTTATGATCGGCTCCTGCCTATCATCCTTCGGACTGGCTGCGCCATTGAAAATTTCTCATTCCTGAAATTTTTTCCGCGTTGTTGGCTTTCTCGCTCGTTTGAGTCATGTATGTCCAATACACTCCTCAAACTCGATTCGTTGCCGCCTAGCGGAAAATCCAAACTGCTCGAGTCTATTTGTGCTAACCCTGGAAACCTGTTTTCGTTCAGTATACATACCCAAATCAATTTTTCATCGCAATAGACAAGCGGAATTAAATTGCGTTGCCAAGGAGGTACTCGCCATTCTTGAAAGAGTTTTTTTAATGAGTGCGTGCCTTGACGATTGGGTAATTTAATGCGTTCTCCACCTTGGCGAAAGCGTATGGTAATTTTGTCTTTGGGTGGTAGTGGTAATCCAGCTTTATCTGCAATATTTTTATAATCTAAAGTTCCAAGTTTATATGGTAAAACTAAGGGTTTTTCCAGATCTTCCCAGGGGATAATTAAATTTCCCGGTAATTTTTGTAAAGGTGACATGGTGTAAATATCATCACCATAACGGCGTACTTCTATTTCACGCCAGGTTACAAGCGGCATGGCGTCACTGCGACTTAACAGAACATCATGGAGAATATTTTGTAATTTTACGCAAGAGGGGGTTGGTAATTGCAAAAGGTGTAGCCAGTAGCGTAAAACATTGCTTTGTCTAGCCACACTTAAGGATAGTAATTTTTTCACTGAAAGCGTATGAGGTTTTGTTCCCTGAAGATTGAGGTAATCCTGATTGGCTAAGTCATTCAATAATTCACTTGCTTCGGCGCAGTGTTCTGCAACACGGCATAAAGGTCCCAAAATTCCGCCCCAGCGTTTTTTAATTAGCGGCATGATAGTGTGGCGAATGTAATTGCGATCAAAATTAATATCTGCATTACTTTCGTCTTCATGCCATTCTAAATGATTTTTATGAGCATATTCTTCTAATTCATGACGCGAAAATGGAAGTAGTGGACGTAATAAAAATCCTTTGCCAAGCGGCATTTTTTCCGGCATCGCCGATAAACCTTTGGGACCCGCGCCGCGAAATAGTTGTAAAAGCAATGTTTCTGCCTGGTCGTCGCTGTGATGTGCTGTGAGTAGTAAGTCGCCGCTATTTAAAATTTCAGTAAAAGCAGCATAGCGTAAATCTCGGGCAACAGCCTCAAGGCTATGCCCTTTTTGTAAAGCCGTTTTGACAGAGATTTTTTTGATAATTAAATCTATACCGAATTTTCGGCAAGTACCTAAGCAGTTTTTCGCCCATTGGTCAGCATTGGGGCTTAAACCGTGATTAATGTGAATGGCGCTGATTTGCAGTTCTGGATTTTTAATTTTTAAAATAACCAAAGCATGCAATAAAACTTTTGAGTCCAAGCCTCCGCTGTAAGCTAGGAAAACTTTTTTGTCAGCGCCTGAGCATAACGAAAGAATTAAGGAATTGAGAAACGCAGGAATGTATGGGTCACTTTGTGACGGCTTCATAAAGATATGTTAATTAAATTAATTATATAAATCAATATGTTATTTCGGATTTTAAAAATTTTGCAATTTCTTTGAAAAATAGGGCAAAGTTAGATAAAGTCTAAAACCCTGTATTGATAAACCTAGAAATTCCTGTACCCTAATTCGGGTGGCAGGGTGGGGATAGTTCAGTGTATCCCGCCGTCCCGCCCTAAAAAATACAGCATTTTTTTTGTTCTAACAATACAGTACTTTTGGCTCTTGTAAAAAAAGCGAGTGGATAAATTAATCCCGAAAATTTTCAAACTGCACTGGGATTTCCAAATCAGCTTTTTTCAGCATAGCGATAACTTCTTGTAGATCATCACGTTTTTTACCAGTGACACGAATGTGGTCGCCCATAATAGCAGCTTGCACTTTCATTTTCTCATCTTTAATCATTTTATTGATTTTTTTGCTGACATCTTGTTCTAGCCCTTGTTTGATGGTGATAATTTGGCGTGCTTCTTTTAAGGTTTCTTGAATTTCGCCGTTTTCTAAACTTTTATTGTCAATCCCGCGTTTACTGAGTTTGGGATGCAAAACCGTTAGCATTTGTTCAATTTGAAATTTGCTAGGTGCGATTAGAGTAATTTTATCGTCGGCATATTCAAATTTAGCACCACTGTCTTTGAAGTCAAATCGTGTTGTGACTTCGCGATTGGCTTGGTCAACAGCATTAGTAATTTCATGTAATGATACTTTTGAAACGATATCGAATGATGGCATAAGAACTCCTTAAGAAATTTTAAATTTTGAATTATAAATTTTAAATTAATGAATCGCTGCGCGATGTTATTTTATAATTTTTGTAGCCGCAGGCTTTAGCCTGCGATGAAAAACGCAATAGCTATACGCAAACTAAAGTTTGCGGTTACAAGATAAAATTAGGCAATAAACAAAATCGCCTTTACTAACCGCGCCAGCGTTCTCTTTTTCCCAACCAATTTTAATGTTACATCAATTGGAGGCGAAAAAGTTCCACCAGTTAAGGTAACGCGCAGTGGTTGGGCAACCTTACCAAGTTTTAATCCAAACTGTTCTGCAACGGTATTAATGATTTCGTGCAATTTTTCCTCAGTCCAATCTTCTAAATTGTTAAATTGTTCCCGTAAAGCCTTAAGAACTGGGACAATCTCTAGATTTAAATGTTTTTTTGCATCTTCGGCAAAGGCATATTCATCTTCATAATAAATACGACTTTTTGCTGCCATTTCCTGCATAGTTTCGCAACGTTCGCGTTGAGCGAGGACAATTTGTGTTAAATCTGGTCCATCAGTTATGTCAATATTTAATTTTACCATTTGATGGGCTAAATATTGAGCAACATAAAGTGGATCCAATGTTTTAATGTAGTGTCTATTGAGCCAGAGTAATTTATTGATATCAAAAGCCGCAGCGGCTTTATTAACATCCTTGATATCAAAAAGATCGATCATTTCTTGGCGAGAAAAAATTTCTTGATCACCGTGTGACCAACCGAGACGAATTAAATAATTGATCATCGCTTCCGGTAAAAATCCTTCATCACGATATTGCATGACATTAACTGCACCGTGGCGTTTCGATAAAAGCTTGCCGTCATTGCCCAGAATTAAGGGTAAATGTGCGAAAGTGGGTGGTGTTGCGTCTAGAGCTTTGAAAAGATTGATTTGGCGTGGGGTATTGTTAATGTGGTCCGCGCCGCGAATAACGTGTGTGATACACATTTCATTGTCATCAATGACGACGCTAAAATTGTAAGTTGGGTAACGGTCACTACGAATGATAACCAAATCATCCAATTCAGTATTTTGAAAACTTAAATGTCCTTGTACCTGATCTATGAACTCAACAATCCCTTTAGTTGGATTTTTAAATCTAATGACATAAGGTTCATCGCGTGTGGGCAAGTTTTTTTCGCGGCAACAACTGTCATAACGCGGTTTTTCCTTATTGATCATTTGTTTTTCGCGCAGTTTATCGATGCGTTCTTTTGAACAATAACAGCGATAGGCAAGACCTTTTTCGATTAGTTGCTCAGCGATTTCTCGGTAATGATCTAGGCGATGTGTTTGATAAATTGGACCTTCGTCGTAATTAAGCCCAAGCCAATCCATGCTTTCTAAAATCATATCGGTAGCAGCTTGAGTGGACCGTTCCAGGTCAGTGTCTTCAATGCGTAAGACAAATTGACCGTTATTATGACGCGCGTAAAGCCAAGCATAAATGGCAGTGCGGATATTGCCAAGATGAATCATGCCAGTTGGGCTGGGAGCGAAACGGGTGCGGACAGTGGTCATAATTTTAGTTCCCAAGAATAAGTTATTGAAAAATATAGCAATTTAGTTCACATATCTTTGTGTAATAATAGTTTTATATTAAGATTTTTCAATTTTAAATTGATAATTTGCTATTTAAAACCCTTGTAAAGATTATAGCGAATATTTTTGCAACTAGACAGAGGTTGTTGTTTGTTTTAGTATGGCAAACTTAAAAGGGCGATTGGCACAGCGGTAGCGCACTGCCTTCACACGGCAGGGGTCACTGGTTCGATCCCAGTATCGCCCACCAATTACTTATCCAATAAAATTCACTAACATCCTCGAGCTAAGTTAGTGCGTGGCTTTTCGACTTTGTTTGTACATTAATAATAATTTCATTATATATATACTCCTCACCATTCAAAACACAGAGGTTTGACACAAGTAGCCCCGAGCATTTTGAGAATGCGGCTAGGCGCCAAGGAGCGAGTGCCTAGAGTGTATACAAATATACATGAGGACACGAGCGACGATGGCAACAACGCCGCAACTCAAAAGGCGATGGGTATAGAACTATATTCTTTTCGAATAAAGGAGGTCAATATGTTTAAATTCTTCACTCCCACCGATGCTCGATCATTGATACTTTTTTATTCTCGCACATTAGGTAGCGACACTTTTAATTTTTATGTTAAAGGAGGTCGGCTTTTAGCCGAGGTAGTGCGAGATGGAATTTCCCAGCCATTACAAATACAAACAATGGATATTCCTTTTACTTTGCAAGCTGATCTAAATGAAGAAAAATTACAAAAATTAATGACTAGATTAGAGCAAAGTAGTTTTGATAAGCTCTGTGGCAAGCTTTTAGTAAAAACCTTGGCTTTAGGTGGTTGGGAAGAGGATGTTCACAGGGGGTACAGGGGAACACCTCGCTTGTTTGATGATGCAAGTGGGCAAGAAATGATAAATTATTCTCGAGTTACCGCTGGTGTAGATGGAACATTTAAGTGGGCTGTGGCTAGTTTTTCTATGAAAGAAGCCAAAATAATTGCGGATGCTTGTCAAGCTGTTGATGAAGGAGAGCTATGTCCAATTCCGAAAGACTTGTCACCCACAGAAATTAGACGTGCCAAGTCAAAAGAAGTACAAAGTTGGCACTTTAATACAAACTTTATGAGAAGCGACGATTATTCTTTTGGAGACTCTCGTGTTGTACATGCTGTAAATAGCTTACAAGAGGCTATCCAAAGAAAAAGCAGTTTTAATAGAGAAATAAGTGATATAAAACAAAAAATTAAAAATGCTAAATCCGCTCAAGATAACGTTATATATAACGCAAGGTTGAGTAGGAATTTTTTAAAAATAGGTGACTCATATGATAGGGGAATTAGTATACTTAATCAAAAACTTAAAGAGCTAGAATTTAAAAGTTATTTATGTTATTTCAAGCTAGGTGAAGGGTTGCACCCTTTACAAGATATGTATGCCCATACAGAAGAGTTTGTTAAGAGGGAAGGGCTCCCGTTTCAATTTCACACAGATGGTTGTGATGCTGATAAGCCATTAAGTCCGTCTGGAAAAATTAGGATCAAGCATGCTGAAATAGCTACAAAACTCTATTTGGCAATTTTTAATTACAATGTAGACAACGTTCTTCCACTATCTTTCAATAGAGAAATTGTCGATTACATAAAAAGCGAACCTCAATACTTCTTGGGTTTAATAAGAGCTTTTAACAATAACGATATTATATTACTTCCAAATATTGTATTGTCACTACTTCCAGCAGCGGAAAGAAGGTATCCATTACCACCTGTGCAACCGCAAGCACGTAGTTTTGTAGAAATGGCTCAGGAAGATTTGTTTACACACAGACCTTAGACCGCGAGGATAATGTTAGAAATTTATTAGTGGATTCTATGTTTTTTTGGGGCAACTTTTGGGGCAATACGAAAGTAAGGAGATTCGGAATGAAAGTTCTAATTTTCAGAAGATATCGTCGTGTCCGAGGGAGCAGTAGAGTGCTCGATGCTCGCGCATATGGGCGAAAAGCTTGGCCGATGTTTGTTCCTACGAACAAAAAATAAGGCTTAAGCTAACAAAAAAACCAGTTCAAGTTTTTACCTGAACTGGTTTTTTGTTTATTTTAAACGAAATTTAATGAATAAAATCACTAAACGGCAGAAAATAAAACCCCGGATTCTTCACCAATTTTAGCAAAACGGGGAGAGGAGTAGCCCGGGGACAATGTGTAAATTGTATGATAAATGACTATAAAAATCAATATAAGGTTTTTGAGGCTTTTTGTTTGGCTTTTTCTGAAAAAAGATTAAATAAATACTTGCAAAATGAAAATTCAAACA
>MGXG01000077.1 GCA_001801285.1 Gammaproteobacteria bacterium GWE2_37_16 | reverse complement strand
AACCAATTGACAAAAATATGCATCAACAAACCTTCCTGTTCCGGAGGATTGCCGCGTACGCTAATGCCTTTTTTCAATAATTCACTCAGCAAATATTGATCTTCCAGGGGAATATAACTGGATAATTTGGTGTTATTACGCATCACAGCATCAATATTACGGTTATCAATAACAACGCTACTAACCTCTCCTTTATCAACCGCCTGTAAAAATTCAGAATAAGTGATTTTAGTTACAGTTGGATGTTCGTGCCCAAAGTTGGAAAACACAACAATCAAAAAAACCGCAATAACAAGCCAAAGAAGAAGATTTTTTATCATAGGAATCAATGAAATAATTTAAAAATGGGAATTAAAAAATTTAGTTAATGATATTGCAAGACTTAAGAAACTCAAAGCTTTTTATGGTTATAACAGCAGATATTTCGTAGCAATAGCTGCGATAAGTAGCCACGGGCTTTAGCCTACGTTATATCAACCTGTGCGTGAAAACTAATTTTGCGCCAACAAAAAAATCTCTTTAGAACGTGAACGCGAGGCGGGTGGTTTTATAATTTTGACTGTAGAAAAATTCTTACGTAATTCATTGGTAAACTTTATCAACTCTGCTCCCTGAAAAGCCTTACATAAAAATATCCCCTTGAGTTTTAAAAATTTTTTCGCAAACACTAAAGCTGCTTCTAAAAGTTCCAATGATCTTGCCTGGTCAGTAACACTACAACCACTCAAATTTGGCGCCATATCGGAAAGTACAGCATCAACCTCTGCCCCACCTATCCTTTGTGACAGCGCATTTACAATTTTAGGATCAGTAAAATCCCCATGAATAAATTCAACTCCAGCAATAGGCTGCATGGATAAAATATCCACCGCAAAAACCTTTCCTGATTTGCCTATTGTTTTAGCAACAAATTCAGACCAGCCTCCTGGAGCCGCACCAAGATCAACAACCACCATACCAGGTTTAAGTATTTTATGGATCGCCTGGATTTCCTGTAATTTATAAACCGACCGCGCTCGATATCCTTCCTGATGTGCGCGTTTCACATAAACATCACTATTATGCTCATGCAACCATCTTTTACTACTGCTACTTTTCGTTTTGGACATACTTTAAAAATTATAAATTTTATAAAAAAGATCCATCTTTTTTTACCCGACGGGTCAGCTTAGCTGTTTTAATTTTACTACCCTGCAAATTAATAAATGTTGAATAACACGGTATTGACTCAAGACAAATTCTATAATAATTTCACAAGAAGTGAAATTAACTTAAAGCCTAAGGATTCGGCAACTTGCAGTTTTAAGAAATTTCGAATGGGAACTCAAAATTAATAATTAATTTACATTTAGGCATAATTACCTTATAAGTCAACATATTATCCAAAAAATAAGTAAACTCTCAAAAACATCGGGAAATCGCAAAAATGCCTTATCGTAAACCGTAGACTTGCGAATTATATACCCTAACTTTTTACGATATTACAAATGTAACTTTCAAATTCATAGATATTTAAAATAGGTCAATTAGAATGATAACAATAACATCTCAACAAAAACGTGAGTTAAAAGCTCAATCGCATAGTTTAAAACCGACCATAATAGTAGGCAACAATGGTTTAACTGATGCCGTTTTATCAGAAATTCATCGCGCCCTCGAAGATCACGAACTTATTAAAATTCGTTTTAATGAAAAAGATCGAGAACTTCGAGAAGAAATAGTCACCAAAATTTGCAAGAAAAATAAAGCTGTTTTAATTCAATCTATCGGTCATATTATTGCTATTTATCGTAAAAGCGCCGTTGAAAAACCTGCTAAAATAAGCTAAACACGAAGAATATGTAAATTAAATTACCATATAAAACAATATGTTAAAAAAAACATCGTAAATTTTCCAAAAATCAATGCCTAATACCACAACAATCACAACTCATTGCGGTTACATCGCCATTATCGGTCGTCCTAACGCCGGTAAGTCGACTTTGCTAAACAAAATTCTTGGCGAAAAAGTAAGTATCACCGCCCGTAAACCACAAACCACACGTCATAAAATTCTTGGTATTAAAACCGTTGACAATAAACAAATGATTTATGTGGATACTCCTGGAGTGTCACACAAAAATAACCAGGAAGAAAAATGTGCTTTGAATCATTATATGTTTAAAGCTGCTTTAAGCACCATCAATGATGTCGATCTGATAATTTTTGTTGTAGACGCTATGAAATGGTATGACGACGATACCTGGTTACTCAAAAAATTGCGGTCTACCAATCGCCCCATTATTCTAGCCATCAACAAAACCGACGAAATCAAAGAAAAGGGCACACTTTTACCCTATCTAGCAACTTTACAAGAAAAAGGTAATTTCGTTGACCTAATTCCTATTTCGGCAAAACAAGGCACCAACATAAAGAAGCTGGAAGAAGTCATAGCGCGCTTACTGCCAGAAAATCCATTTCTCTTCCCTGAAGACCAAATAACAGATCGTAATGATAGATTTCTTGCTGCGGAAATAATTCGTGAAAAATTAATCCGTCTTTTAGGGCAGGAAGTCCCTTATGCAATCGATGTTCACATAGAAGAATTCGTCGTCAAAGATCAAATTTTACATATTCGTGGACTGATTATTGTCGAAAGACCAGGACAAAAAGCTATCGTCATAGGAGAAAAAGGACAGAAATTAAAAGAAGTTGGCACTAAGGCTAGACTGGACATGGAGCGGTTTTTTGAGAAAAAGGTTTTCCTGCAATTATGGGTGAAGGTAAAAGAAGGCTGGACTGATGATAAAAAAATGCTGAGTTCGTTTGGCTACGAAGAGTAAACTGTAGCCGCAAGCCCGTAGCCGCAAGCTTCAGCTTGCGTATAATTAATTATTAACCTAAGCATTAAACCATTGCTACAACACCAAATTTAGCGCAAAATATAAAGCAGAATATATACGCAGACTAAAGCCTGCGACTACGAAATATATTATATTTCGCATAAAATATCATTTTTAAAACTAAACGGAGAAAAACCATGGCAATAAGAGAAGAATTAATTACGATGTTAAACCAGGCATTGAAATTGGAGCATGCTGCTGAAATACAGTATTTAAACCACGCTAAAATGATCAAAGGTTTAAATGCCTTGCCAATTATCGCTCAATTAGAAGAAATTGCCGGCGACGAACATAAGCATGCGGAAAAATTCCGCAATTTGATCACAAATTGCTTAAATGGCGAACCAACCATGGACATGACCGAAACCCATCGCGCTCAAGATTTGCACGCTATTTTGGAAGTAAATTTAAAAGATGAAAAAACTGCTATCGAATTTTACAAACAGATTTATCACAAAATCGTCGATAACAAAGCTGATTTGTACTATTTCGAAACGCTAGAACATGAAGTCCGTCACATCATTATTGACGAACAAGAACATACGATTGAATTGTCTACTTTGCTTGGATTGTAACTACAAAAGCGTAGCTGCAGAATAAAACCTGCAGCTACGGCATCTTTAAAAATCACCAACTACGATTTCATTTGACTCAAAGCCAAATACTTCGCCCAACGCCTTTGCACATCTTCTTCGGCGGATTGCAACAACTGCTTGGCATGTTCCGGGTCGGTTTGCGCTAAAATACTAAATCGATTTTCATTATACATGTAATCCTTCAAAGGAATGCTTGGTGCTTCAGAGTCAAGTTGTAGCGGATTCAAACCAGCCTCAACACGTCTTGGATCATAACGATAAAGCAACCAATAACCGCTCTTCACCGCTAATTTTTGTTGCTGCATACCTAAACGCATCTCAATGCCATGCGCTATACATTGTGAGTAAGCTATAATTAAAGCTGGTCCTGGGTAACTTTCCGCTTCCTGGAAAACTTTAAGCGCTTGTGCCGGATTAGCCCCTAAAGCAATGCTGGCAACATAAACACTGCCGTAACTCATCGCCATCATCCCTAAATCTTTCTTTGCCGTACTCTTGCCGTTAGCAGCAAATTTAGCCACTGAACCGCGCGGCGTTGCTTTTGAAGATTGCCCCCCCGTATTCGAATAAACTTCCGTATCTAAAACTAAAATATTTATTTTGCGCTTATTGGCAATAACATGATCCAAACCGCCATATCCAATATCATACGCCCAACCATCACCGCCCAATGCCCAAATACTTGGTCGCACTAAATAATCAATTACGGATAATAATTGTACTGCACTCGCATCTTGCGTATTTTTTAGCTTTGCTTTAATTAAATCAATTCGTTCACGTTGCGCCTGGATTTCAGCTTTAGTATTGACTGCTGCTTTTTGCGTTTGCTCTACCAAATCATTACCAATAGTATTGCGCAAACTCTCTAACAATTCCAAAGCATATGCACGATGTTTATCCGCCGTTAAAGCAAAACCAAAACCAAATTCAGCATTATCTTCAAATAAAGAACCGGAAAAAGCTGGTCCACGACCGTTTTTATCTTTTGTCCAAGGCATAGTCGGTAAATTACACCCATAAACCAAGGTACAACCACAAGCATCGGCAATTAACAAACGATCACCATATAATTGCGACAAAAGCCGCACGTATGGGGCTTCACCACAGCCAGCACAAGCGCCACAAAATTCAAAAGCCGGCGGCAAATACTGCACACCGCGCACTGTTACAGGATCTATTGAGTTAACATCTGGAGTAGGTAAGCCCTCAAAAAATGTAATATTTTCCCTTGCGACAGCTAAAGATTCTGATTTTGGTTCCAAATTAATGGATTTTTTCAAACCGCCTTCCAGTTTAACAGGACAAGCTTCCACACATAAACCGCAACCAGTACAATCTTCAGGATAACTTTGAATAGTAAAAGCATGCTCTGGTATTTTTTTATCACGTAACGTTGCCGACTTAAATCCTTTTGGTGCGTGTTTCAAATATCCATTTGGATAATGTTTGGCACGCAACACGCTATGCGGACAAACCAAACTGCATTGACCGCATTGAATACAAGCATCTTTGTCCCAAACAGGTACGTGAAAAGAAATATTACGTTTTTCCAAGCAAGTCGTACCGATATCATAAGAGCCATCAACAGGAATAGCGCTCACAGGCAAATCATCACCGCGCCCTGCCACCATTTCTGTTATCATTTGTATATTTTCATTTATACAACACGCTCCCTTTACCGATAATGGTGGCAACAATTTCAGTTCGGTTGTCACACAAGTTGGTATAACAACTTGATGCAAATTAGCTAAAGCCTGATCTACAGCAGCAAAGTTCTTTTTCACCACTGCGTCACCTTTTTTAGCATAGGTTTTCTTGATTGTTGCCTTGATTTTTTCAATCGCAATTTCTTTTGGCAAAACATTACTTAAAGCTAAAAAGCAAGTCTGCATAATAGTATTGATATGACGACCAGCACCAGCCTCAGTAGCAGTCTTATAAGCATCTATCACATAAAATGAAATGTTTTTTTGTAAAATCGTTTCCTGAGTTACCTGAGGAAGATGTTGCCAAATATCTTTGGGACCATACACGCTGTTTAAAAGAAAAACCGCATTGGGTGCAGCTTTTTCTAACAGATTAAATTGATTAATAAACAAAGACTGATGACAGGCAATAAAATTGGCTGATTGAATCAAATAAGCTGAATGAATTGGCTCAGGACTAAAACGTAAATGTGAAATTGTTTTTGAGCCTGATTTTTTAGCATCATACACAAAATAAGCCTGTGTAAACTGCTCTGTTTCTTCACCAATAATTTTAATGGTATTTTTATTGGCTCCAACCGTACCGTCAGCACCCAAACCATAAAAAATGGCGCGTACAACCTGTTTTGGCTCAATATCAAAATCAGGACAATAATTTAAATTGGTATGCGTTACATCATCAATAATGCCTATAGTAAAGTTAATTTTTGGCTTTATTTTCCCAAGTTCTAGAAAAATAGATTCAACCATGGCTGGGGTAAATTCCTTAGAACCAATACCATAAAGACCCGCGATCATTTTAGGAAGATTTCCAACACTGATACTACCTGAGTTATAAGCTTCCAAAAACGTCGTTGCAACTTCCTGATATAACGGCTCGCCGCTAGATCCTGATTCTTTAGTGCGATCTAAAACTGCTATAGCTTTACATGTTTTTGGTACACAATTAATCAGTTGTTCTTTAGGAAAAGGACGGAATAATCTGACTTTAATAACTGCAACTTTTTCGCCTTTTTCTTGTAGATAATCAACTGTTTCCTGCACTGTCTCGGCACCAGAACCCATGATGATAATAATTCTTTCCGCATCCAAAGCTCCGTAATAATCCAGCAAACGGTAGCTGCGCCCTGTGATACAAGCAAAACGATCCATACAATTTTGTAAAATTCCAGGCAACGAATCGTAAAAAGAATTGGCTGATTCACGTGCCTGAAAAGCTATATCGAAATTTTGAATCGCTCCACGCACCAATGGATGATTAGGTGTTAGTTGACGCGCGCGATGAGCAAGAATCGCATCCATGGACAACATGGCATGCATGTCTTCATCAGAAAGTAAGTTAATCTTGGCAACTTCATGACTAGTACGAAAACCGTCAAAAAAATGCAAAAATGGTATTCTACTTTCCAAGCTAGCCACTTCAGCAAGCAAGGCAAAATCATGCACCTCTTGCACATTATTGGAACACAACATGGCAAAACCAGTCGCCCGCGCTGCCATAACATCAGAATGATCGCAATAAATAGACATACCTTGATAAGCTAAAATACGCGAAGCAACATGAAAAACTGTTGGCGTTAATTCAGCAGCAATACGATACATGTTTGGTATCATCAATAACAAACCTTGCGATGAAGTGAAAGTTGTAGCCAGCGCTCCCGTTTGAACCGATCCATGCATAGCTCCTGCAGCACCACCCTCGCTTTGCATTTCAACAACGTCTGGTACCGTACCCCAAATATTTTTCACACCATTTACTGCCCATTGATCCGCTAATTCACCCATAGTAGAGGCTGGGGTAATCGGATAAATAACGCAGATTTCGTTAGTTTTGTAAGCTACATACGCGGCTGCTTCATTACCATCCATGATACCAATGACATTGTTATTAGATTTTTGTTGTTTTTTCATGTTGATGTATCCAAAAGTTAT
This sequence comes from Gammaproteobacteria bacterium GWE2_37_16, assembly GCA_001801285.1. Taxonomy (GTDB): domain Bacteria; phylum Pseudomonadota; class Gammaproteobacteria; order UBA9339; family UBA9339; genus GWE2-37-16. The sequence continues at coordinate 688 of MGXG01000077.1, read as the reverse complement.
GTAACCACAAAACCGTAGCCACAGACTGTAGCCGCAGACTTTAGTCTGCGTAAATTACAATTATTGCACCTAATATATCGAAAACTAAAGTCTGCAGCTACGAGTTTTAATTGTCACCGAATCTATATTTTAAACCCAAAGCAAAAAAATCCGTCTTGGGCAAATCGCCACAGCTTAAAATATGCGTCCAGCTAAGGTCGGTGCTAAGATTATTGGTAAATGCATAAGTTAAACCTAAACCACCCAAAAAGGATAATTTACTATTTGAATTTAACCCGTTAAATGTAGCGTTATTAGCCGCCGAACCGCGGTGTATCCAAACCAAACCACCTTTAATAAAAGCACCTAAACTGGGATTAAAATTTATCGAAAACAGACCGCTTAAATCAAGACCATATTGAGAAAAACTCTCTTCAGAACCTGAAGTACTTTTAAAATTAGGCTTACCAAAATAGGTATAACCGAGCTGCAATCCTAAATGTTCATCAAAATCATAACCACCATAAATCCTTCCTGCTAAAAAGTTGTTATCAACACTTCCATTGCCATTTTTAACCAAATCACCAGTTTTATAGTTATGTGAAGCAATTCCAAGTTGTCCACCAATGTATGGGGCAGAAGCATCTGCACATGCCTCATTGGCAATACTGCCTAAACCAATAGCAACAATAGAACCTAATAAAATTTT
>MGXG01000076.1 GCA_001801285.1 Gammaproteobacteria bacterium GWE2_37_16 | reverse complement strand
CATCAGGTATTGCAACCAAATTGGTGGAATTTACTTTAAGTATCGACAACGATTGCGTTTGTGATTATCGTTCGGATGGATTGATTATTGCTACACCAACTGGTTCTACAGCTTATGCGCTTTCTGGCGGCGGACCGATTTTACATCCTGATTTGGAAGCGGTAGTTATTGTTCCCATGTTTTCCCATAATCTAAGCAGTCGACCGATTGTGATTAAAAATACCAGCGCGATTGATATTTTAGTTGCGACAGGTAATCAAGATTCGCTTTATGTGAGTTGCGACGGGCGAGAAAATGTTACCGTGCCACCTGCGGCAAGAGTTCGTCTTGATAAAGCAGCTATGCAGTTGCGTCTCGTTCACCCTGAAGATTATAACTATTTTACGACTTTGCGGAATAAGTTGCATTGGGAAAGGTAGGGGGAATGAAAGAATGAAGTATTGTTCCCGTAGCCGCAGGTTTTAACCTGCGTGATTGGATTGGCACGGGTTTTAATTTGGATTCGATGTTTTTTGTATTGGGATTTGTATATTAAATTCGTATATTGGAATTTCGATTTAGGGGTTTGTACAATATTGCGCGCAATATAAATATGCGCAATATTTTTTACGCAGGCTAAAGCCTGCGGCTACGGAACCTGCGGCTACGGGATCGGTGGTATATATTTTGATATTTAAAAATTCCGCACAAAATCCCGTGCATACGCGCAATATAAATCGCGCAGGTTAAAACCCGCGGCTACGGGTTTTGGGGGTAATGCAATTCTTGGTAAAACCCCTGTGGTTGTGGTTTTTGGGTGGATCCTGATTTTGATAATTTTCTTTCAATAACACAATTGTAAAAATACTTGCAAAAATTACTTGCATTTAAGATTATTTTAAGTATTGTGTGTTAAGATACGATTATAAATTATTTATTTAAAGTGTTTTTTTGATTACGATTTGATTACAACATTACCGTAGCCGCAGGTTTTAACCTGCGTGATTGGATTGGCACGGGTTTTAATTTGGATTCGATGTTTTTTGTATTGGGATTTGTATATTAAATTCGTATATTGGAATTTCGATTTAGGGGTTTGTACAATATTGCGCGCAATATAAATATGCGCAATATTTTTTACGCAGGCTAAAGCCTGCGGCTACGGAACCTGCGGCTACGGGATCGGTGGTATATATTTTGATATTTAAAAATTCCGCACAAAATCCCGTGCATACGCGCAATATAAATCGCGCAGGTTAAAACCCGCGGCTACGGGTTTTGGGGGTAATGCAATTCTTGGTAAAACCCCTGTGGTTGTGGTTTTTGGGTGGATCCTGATTTTGATAATTTTCTTTCAATAACACAATTGTAAAAATACTTGCAAAAATTACTTGCATTTAAGATTATTTTAAGTATTGTGTGTTAAGATACGATTATAAATTATTTATTTAAAGTGTTTTTTTGATTACGATTTGATTACAACATTACCGTAGCCGCAGGTTTTAACCTGCGTGATTGGATTGGCACGGGTTTTAATTTGGATTCGATGTTTTTTGTATTGGGATTTGTATATTAAATTCGTATATTGGAATTTCGATTTAGGGGTTTGTACAATATTGCGCGCAATATAAATATATGCGCAATATCAACCGCGCAGGTTAAAACCCGCGGCTACAATTTTGTAAAAAAAATTTAAAATTTATTTGAAACTTGAAACTTGAAACTTGAAACTTGAAATTTAAAAACGAGGAGAAAATTATGTTAGAAACATCTTTAGAAACATCTGCAGTAAAAAAGATAGAAATTAAAGGGTTTGAAACATTAGGGGAATTGGAAGCAGAGCTAAATAGAGTTTATGAAAAGGTAGAGATTGGTTCTACAAAAAAGACTAATTTTAATGAGCAATGGGCTTTTGTGAGAAATCATCTTGGGGAAGCGAAATTAAAAGAAGTGGAAGCGCGGGATAGTCTAGGTCATGCTCAAAATAAGTTGAAGAATTTTTTAATAAACTTTAGACCGACGGAGCAAGGTGGCGATTCATCTAGCCTAGTAAGTGGTGATGGAAAAACGCCCTCTATCGTAGAAATGTCTTTGATCTTTTTGCTAAGAATTCAAAGTTCAACAGAAAATTTAAAATTTAATGCATTACGTGGTATGTTGGAGGATAGTCAACCTTCATCTGGACCTTCCGAAAGTGGTATAGCAACAACTCGATTGAATAAGAAATTTAATGAGTTAATTTTAAATTTATTTCCTTCTCTGGATCTATCATCCAGAGCTACCGTTTTACGTGGATCTTCTGGTGCATTAACGATAAATGAGCAAATTGATGATTTATTAAAACAATTAATAGTGACAGGTCATGAGTGGCTTTGGAATGCTGAATCTAGGAAACAGTGTTCTAGTAATGAAAAAGTTGAGATAACTATGGTCTCTCCGACGAAGCTGCCGTCAGCATCTGGTAGTAGCTCATCAAGCAGTAGTTCAGTGTCGTCTTCAGCTTCTACGTCATCATCCAGTACCAGTGATAGCTTATCTTTAACGAATACGATTGCAGAAACTTCTACAAAAGCAGCAGCTCCGCCATCAACATCACCTATTGTATCTTCAAGTAGTAGCTCTTCAAGTAGTAGTTCAGCGTCGTCTTCTTCACGACCACCATCATTACCGCCACCACTATCACCGCCACCACCACCTTCAGTTTCATTGCGAGTACCTGCATTTCATGATGAGGTAATCGATATGACTGCTCTTGGAGAGGCTTTTAATAAGAAGAAAGTGTTATTAGAAAGACTACAAGGTTCTAAATGTGCGCCAAAAATGGCCGCTGTTAGTAGTGTTGTATCATATTTGCAGATGCTTGTTTATGTGGTGACGGCAACTTATGAACTTGCAGGTAATTTAGCTCCACAATATTTAGGCACAACTGCGAAAGATGCGACTAAACGATTACTTTGTATTGGTGGTGATATCGCTGCATCAAATCCTTCCTGTGAAAGCTTCAAAGATGATCAAAACTCATATATACATGGTTATAGAAACGTTGTTTTGATTGAGATATTAAAACATTTATCATCTGCGCAGTTTGTTTCACCAGTCACTAGGCTGCTGCCAGTAGTTAACTATGTGGCACTTGGAATACAAGTTATTAATATTATAACGCAGATTCGACAAAAGTTGCGTGCAGGGCAAACTGCAAATCAGACTGTAAAGAGGATGAATTTGTCTGGATCTTTGTTTAGTTTAGGTTTGGTAATTATTAATGCTATTGCTGGTTTAAGTTTACCAGTTGACCCTACTCTCAGTATAAAACCAAGCGATGATAATTTGCCGAATTGTCCTGTTCCTGTTTCAGGTGGACAAGGCTGTGCGGCGTCTGAGTTGAGTCAGGCTTCAAACCAACTTATTTCACCTGTTATGGCTTGTTCTGCAATGGCTTTTGCTTTTGCGGGCGCTAATATATTGAGCAGAGTATCGAATTGTATTTCCTCTTTAAAAAAAGACAAAGGCAAACAGCTTGTTGATGCAGATAAGGAGGTTAATACTAAGCTGGAAGCGCTGTTTATGGAATTTGAGGTAATTGCTGGCAGACAAGCTAAGCTGCCATCGAGTGGACCGAGTGTTGGTGGTCTCTTGGCAAGACCATCGAGTAGTGGCGATCCTGCTGTTATTGCGAGTGCGCAAGAAGATGGAACGTTGTTTGAGTTGACTAGGTTAGTATTTAAGGGGAAAGAACTAAAGACTAAGGATGTGCATCAACCACAACCAGAGGGGGCGCCAGGTTTACCGGCAGAGTCGAGCGGGGAAAAATCAGGAATTTGGCAAGTTCGTGCTCTTTTGGGGAAAAAGAAACCTGAAAATTTAGAGCAGCGCCCTGGACCATCGGCGCCTGAATTATTGCCACGTGATAATAGATTGGAATGCATTGATAATTTGTTGGATCTGGTTGTTGCGAGGGAGGTTCAATTGCCCTTAATTAAATCAGTTGTCAGTGCGGATGTAGCGAGTCATAATGGTCAAGCTACTGCAAGACTTCGCACAGCTAATGATAATGAAAATTCATCAGAAATATTAGAGACATCAGAGACAAATCGTTTGCTCGCTAAGACTAATGGGCGTGGGCGTGTGGTGCAATGTTCTGTCAACTCAGCATTTACTAATCGTGGGCATTCTTATGGCGCAACTGGAAGTGACGCGTTGAGTTTGTCTGTTTCACAGGGTTTGTTTAGTTCATCGAATTCATCTGGTTCGTCGAGTGTTGGATCGCCATCGGGGGAAAGCTCGCAACTGGGTTTAAGTGCGTTATCGCCACCTCACTCACCACCACCCATTACACCTAGTAGTGGTAGGCTGCCACCACCACCTCCTCCTTCACGGGATGGGGCGACTACGGCTAGTTTAACATTTTTTGCATCATCATCATCATCATCATCATCATCATCATCATCATCATCAGCAGCTGCTGCTTCTAGTTCCAGTAGTGCGGTGTCTTCTGTGTCATCGACAACAACAAGCGAACGCGTTTATATGATGGCGCAACCGACTTTAAATGGTGGTGATCGTAGCTAATGGGGATAATTGTGACAACAAATCCGTAGCCGCAGGTTCCGTAGCCGCAGGCTTTAGCCTGCGGGAATGGAACGGCACAATGATGAAGATTTGTGCGGAATTGGAAAAAGAAGTGGAATTGATTGTGTAGATTGAAGTGGAGTTTTGATTGCGCAGGCTAAAGCCTGCGGCTACGAAACCCGCGGCTACATTAAGGGAAAATTAAAGATATATAAGGTAAATTGCTATATAAAACAAACACTTACAATGTGATTTTATTTTTTTACATTTGACATAAATTAAAAATATGTTATACTGTGCAGAATATAAATCTAACCGATTTATTTTTGCACAAGAAAAACTTGAGGAATGTATATGGAAAACAACATGAATTTTTCTGCAAATTTGTCTAACAAACAAAATGACAAACACCTTAATCAGTTGAATAAATCCGCTGATAAGCATCGCGTGAAGAAAATCATTGCTTTCTTGATTGGTTTGCTTCTCGCTGGTTCTGTTGCCAGTGTTTATTACAAATCAACACATTCGCATCAAGTAAAAGCGGTTGAAAGTGCTAATAAAATAACTGATAAAAATAAACAAGACCAAAAACAAATCGATAATTCTTTGGTGTTAAACAAAGTTCTTCAAGCCAATGGACTTCATGACAAAATCCAAGTTTTAAAAAATGCTTTAGCTTCATCTTCCTCAGCTTCTTCTAATTTAATTAACGCATCTAACTCCCCGAATAATACTAGATTTAACGGGATGAATGGTGGATTGGATCCAAATAAAAACAAAAGCTTACAAAGTATTTCCTTAAACAACAAACAAATGGGCATAGATTCGCCGGTTTCTTTTACTGTTGGTACGGACTCACAATCAGCTTCCTTGTCTGGCCAGGATTTGGGTTTGAATTTCCCGCTGACTATTGGTGCGCAATATAGCAGACTTGGTGGTTATACGATACAAGGTAAGTTGGCTCATAATTTGGGCTTTAATAACGCCTATGCGCTTGGTTTGGAATTAGGTAACAAACAACAGCGTTATAGTGCCACATTAGGACATGTTTTATCAGCGCAACAACGCATCAAGTTCACCACAGAATATCTAAAACAAGATTTAAATTTTGATTTTGACTCAGGTACGGTCGATCAATGGGTTGGGCAGTGGGCTTATGGTTTGGCATATCAATACATCGTACCAAAAGGATTGGTTAACGACATTAATTTGAAACTTAACTACAGCAAAGCCGACAGTAAAGATCTTGGTACGATCGATACCTTGGCTTCTACTGGAGATGTTATTTCTAGCGATTATCGTCGTATTGCTGGTGCCACGGATAAAAATGTTGGTGTGGGGGTTGACTTAGTGCCGACATCGACTAGTTTGCTTGGTCTTGAATTGGACTATGACAGTGTTAAATATGACACCAAATACGTGACAGGTAAAAATGTTTCCGGTTTGGGTGGTAAAGTTAGTCTCGAACAATTAATTAATAAATATTTAAAAGTTAAAGTTAGTGCCAGTAATCGTAAACCAAACAATGATTACGAAGCTGAACTTGATTGGCTTGTTAGCGCCAAACCGAGCAGCCGTTTGGAAATGGGCGTGACTGGTGGGTTTACCAGCAACAGTACGGCAGGTTCGACTTTAGCCAGTGATTCGCGTGTAGGCTTAAATTTAAACTACACTATGGGCAGCAATCCTTTAGCGCCAGAAACTTTTTACAGTGTTGATAATTCACGTAAAGCCTTGGATAATTTAGTGCAGTGGACGAGTGTGCCTGCTGTTTATATGATGCAAGTTTTGGCGATCAAAGATGAATTGGTCAGCAAACTTAATTATGTTAAGCCTGGTTTTGGACCAACCGCTGGCGGGACAGCTGTTACATTAATTGGTGAAAATATTGGTGATGAAGGAGTGCCAGGGGTTCTTTTTGGAGGTGTGGCGGCTGTAGGAGTTACTAAAGCCGATAACAATAAAATTAATCTTAACACACCAGCGCATGCTGCCGGTATAGTCGACGTCACCATGACGAAGCCGACTTCAGGGCAAGTATTGAAAATGTCTGGTGCTTTCGAATATGTTGACGCACCAAACTTACCCAGTATTGGTTTGGTTGGTGGTAATTCTATAATTACTGTCAACACCGTTGTGGGTAGTAACCGCCTTAAAGACAGTTTACCACAAGTTACTTTATACGATCCTTACAAAAACAAATCGGTTTCAGCAACTGTTATCAGTGCTGATCAAGGGAAAGTGACTTTTAAAACTCCAGATGCTACGCCGAATGGTTATGACTTAACAACGGGACAACCGTTGGATATTAAAGTTGATGGCATAAAGCGATCTACGTTTACTTATTTTGATATTACAAGCATTTTTGATAAAACGACGGGTATTTTGAAAGTCGTTCCCAAAGATCATGAATTAGTACAGGGATTATTTGCCAAGACTGCTGAACTGGATATTGGTGCCGCCTCGGAGTCTACGGCATACACGTCAGCTTCTGGTGAGCTAAAAATAGCTCCAGATGGTACTTATATTACTTTGTCGTTATTTGAACCTGCGGTTAAATCTAATTTAAAAAAGAAGGTAAGTGGCAATTTAGTAATACCTGCAAAGGTAATCAACCTTCAAGGGCAGTCTTTATCTCAGGCAGACTACGCTGTGACTGATTTCAAATACGAAATGTTACCGGTGATTCTAAGCGTTAAGCCTCTGTTGAGATTGGTAAGTGGTAAAGATAGGGAAGTGGATTTGTCGGGATATAGCTTTGATAGTGGTTCTAAAGCATGTGTTGATGGCGATCATTGTAGTGCAACTTCTGCTACAGACAGCGATGTTAAGTTTAACATCTCAAAATCTGATACAGGTGCTACAAAATCAGTGAAAATTTACGTGGAAGATTCAATTGGAGCAAAATCTGGCGAAAAAACTTTTGATTATGCCGATATACAAAGCGATGCTACGCATAAAGCAGCTAAAGACGAAGCAGTTACTATCAATGCAGTAACTGCTTCTGGTGCATCAGCTAAAGGAGTATTTAACGGCACGCCAAAAGTTAATTTTTATAATGATGCAGTAGGGCAGGAACTTATTGGAACTGTCGCTAGTATCGCTGTTACGGCAGACAAAGATGGTGTAACGTTTAGGATGCCAGAGTTGAATGTAGATAAAGTTAATGGCGAGAAAGTGGTTTATGTGCAGGTGGTTAATGGTGATACCATCGATGAATCTTCATTAAAGCCATTTACCTATACTTATGTTAATCCAAACATAACTAATGTTGATCCTGCAGCCAGATTATATGATGGCGCTGATACAACCATAAGTTTAACAGGTACTAATTTTGTGACCGGTGCAAAAGTATGGAAAGTTGGTGCTGCTACACCTTATGATACAACTGTTTCTTCAAGTACCACGCTTAACTTCGCCATGCCAAAAGGTACGGTTGGAACAGTGAATTTTTATGTTAAAAATCCTACTGGAGCGCAGTCAACGCCAGCAACTTTTACCTATGCTGATATCCAAGGTGGTCAGACTTTGTCATATGGTCCAGGTGCAACCATTAAAGCAGTAGATGCTTCTGGCACAACAACTGTTAGTGGGGTGTTTACCAGTAAAGAGACAACAGTTATCAAATTCTATCACAATGATCAAACGCCATTTATTGGATTTGATACAGCAGGTACGCCAAATGGAGACGGCAGCGCAGTAACGTTTTCTATGCCGAATTTACCTGTAAACGCAAACGAGCAAAACTTGCCAATTTATGTTCAAGTGGTAAATGGTGGTGGTGATAAAACTGCACTCAAATCATTCGTGTACAATTATAATTCTCCAATCATAAACACCGTTACTCCCCCAGCCAGATTGCTTGGTGGTGATGACGAAACAATTGCTTTAGTAGGTGATTATTTTGCCAATGGTGCCACAGTGTGTGTGGATAATCTTACTCCTTGTTACACTGCCACTGTTACAGATGCGAGAAATCTGACTTTTAGTATGCCAGCTTCTGCTACGGTGAAATTGGCAAATATTTATGTTAAGAATTCAAATGGCGCAAAATCTGCAACAACAGCTTTTGCCTATGCAGATATTCAAAGTGATGCCAAGGGAACACAGGGGCAAACTGATGCCACCATTACGGCAGTTGGTGCTTCAGGTAAAAAGGTGTTTGGCGGTTTGCCGACGATTAATTTCAGCAAGGATGATGGAAGTTCCATTGGAACTGCTAAAGCAACATCAGTAAGCACAGATGGCAATACGATAACGTTTAAAATGCCAGATTTGAAGGTGACCGCTCAAGCTGGTGCTGTCTTACCTGTGCATGTACAGGTAATTAATGGTAATGGAATAGATAAATCTTCCATACAGCCATTTGCTTATACGTATTCTTATCCGATCATAAACGACATTACACCTCCTGCCAGGTTAGTTAACGGTGATTCTTTAACCACGATCAATGGTAGCGGATTTGTGACTGGTACATCAGGTGCTACTGTGGTTTTTGCTGAGGAACCCGGTACATCTTTAGCAATACAAAGGTTAGAGACAAATCAGATTATTGTACATACCTTGGCACATAATGCAGGTTCCAGCTTTAAATTTAAAGTTGTCAATCCAGGTGGTGCTGCAGCAACTTCGACAGATGCGCAGAAAATAAGCTATGCAGATATAGCAGTGCCAACGGGAGAGGCAGCAGTAAGCGGTGATGCAAACTTTATAATTACTGCCCCCGATGCTGCGTTTAGAAAAGACCATGTTAAGGTAACGTTTAACGGCACTGAAGCTACTGGTATTAGTGTTAGTGACACGGGTGACAAAATTACTTGTAAAGTGCCAAATATAGTTAATCCTTCACCAGCTACTGTCGCTGTTAAAGTGACCAACTTGAATGCTGATGGTTCTGATGCAGACTATTCCAATCCAATAACTGTTAATTATTATGCCGCCCCAACCATAACCAGCATTGCACCTCCTGTAAGATTGGTTGATGGTGATTTGTTAGTTAAATTAACTGGAACTGGGTTTGTAACTGGAACTGATATAACTAATAGCTCACGAGTGTATTTTAACGATGCAACCACTCCGTTAACTACAGGCGTGACTATTGTATCTTCGACGGAAATAGACGTCACTACACCAGCAGTTCTTGTGGGCGGTAATGTCAATATAGTAGTTGGAAACCCTGGAAGTACTGCTAAATCTCCTGCAAAGCAGTTGGCTTACAAAGGTATAGTAACTCCATCCAAAACAGCATTTAATGGCGAAAGCTTTACTATAAATTCTGTCGATGCTGCTGCTGTGTTTAAAGTCGCGGCGCATATCAGCGTTAAATTTAATGATGTTGTAGTGCCAGCGTCAGACATAACGAGTGATGGTAAAGTTATTACTTGTAAGGTGCCAAGCTTAGGCACTGCTACTTTGCAGAACGTTATAGTTGAAGTGGCAAATCTTGATGATACTGATGCAACTAAGATTTTAGATAAAGCTCGTGTGACAGATATTACTTATTACGTCGGTCGACCAACAATTACTGATGTGAAGCGTTTTGATGCTTCGCCAGCATTAGTGTTGAATGGTGGGGGTGCTTTGCCTGGAGCAGCGCCTATTGTTGTGACCGGAACTACTTTGAGCTCTATTGATAAAGTAGAGATAGGGGATGGAAAAAGTCCTGAAGCATATACCGACTTAAAGACAGGTACAGGAAATTGGACTTATGATACCGCTAGTCAGAAAATCAAAATAACTGGTATTCCTACAGGTAATTATACTCCTGACCTCACCGTGCATTTGCGGTTCCATAATGAGCTGGATGGTACATATATTCAGCCAGCAGATTCGACTAACAGTCAGGTAAAGTACAAGGCGTTGAACTATACTTTTACTCCTTCGGAAGGTGATGCTTTGACTGATAAAACTGCAGCGCGTCTTGATGGTAATGATAAAATTGCTATTGCCGGTCTTTCTGGTTTTGCTCTTGATTCTACTGCAGGTCTTTATGTTGGTGGGACGTCGGCAACTAAGCAAAGTGACATGAATTATTTAACACCAGAGCATGCTTATGCCGATGCAGCGCCAGTTATCCTTTATAATGGAGCAAAAGATAATAATAATGAGCATGCAACAGCTGTGAGCTCTATAAAATATCATAGAGTTTATTTGCAATGTGCTGTACCTAATGCTAACTGGAACATAACAGATGCAAAAGGCAAAATATTTAATATGCTAAACCATGAGGGGCAATCACCTGCAGAATATGGTACGGATAGTAATTTTTCTTGGGCATCTGATCAAGGAGATCCGTCTTATCCGAATCCAACTAGATTCGCTTGTGGATATAAATACCAACTAAAAAAAGACTATGTTGTTAATTTGGCTGAGCAATATACTGCATCAACAATTAAGGATGCTAAATTTCTTAATGTAGATCCAAGCGCTCCATACCGTTGTAGTAGCAATGGTAGTTCGAGTTGTAAATATTATTATACTATCAATTAAAAAATAATTTTTCTTGAACATCCTCCACAAAACACGCTCTTTTCATTGAAAAATGAGAAAGCGTGTTTTGTGTTTTGTGGGGGATTGAAAACGTGAATTAGTATGGGTTATTGATGGTTCGTAAAGATTACGTAGCCGCAGACTTTAGTCTGCGTCATAAACATATGCTAACCAAAACATATAGTAAAAATCAATACGCAGACTAAAGTCTGCGGCTACGGGTCTGCGGCTACGGGTCTGCGGCTACGGGTTTGCGATTACGGATCTGCGGCTACGGGTTTGATGTTATTTAATTCGCTACAGGCATTTTCTTAGATATTTTTTGAGAATTGTGCTAAAATATTGCATCACATATGTAAAGTAAATTACTATATAAATCAACAAGTTAAAATTTAAATTTAAAAAAATCATATAATTTAAATTACATTAACGCAAAATATAAAATTTTAAATTCAATCATAGCTTATTTATGTCAGAACTAGCCAGAGAAATTATTTCCATACCAATCGAAGAGGAACTTAAACAATCCTATCTTGACTATGCGATGAGCGTTATCGTCGGGCGTGCTTTGCCTGATGTGCGCGATGGGCTAAAACCCGTTCATCGTCGCGTGCTTTTCGCCATGCACGAGCTGGGTAATGACTGGAATAAAGCCTACAAAAAATCGGCACGTATTGTCGGTGACGTTATCGGTAAATATCATCCTCATGGCGATACTGCTGTTTATGATACGATTGTCCGTATGGCGCAACCATTTTCTTTGCGCTATATGTTGGTTGACGGGCAGGGTAACTTCGGTTCTGTTGATGGTGACTCGCCAGCAGCTATGCGTTATACCGAAATCCGACTTTCTAAAATTGCGCATACTGTTCTCAGCGATCTTGATAAAGAAACGGTAGATTTTGTACCGAACTATGACGGCACGGAATTTATACCTTTTGTTATGCCAACCCGTATTCCCAATCTTTTAATCAATGGTTCGGCTGGTATTGCTGTTGGTATGGCGACCAATATTCCGCCGCATAATTTAAGCGAAGTCATTGATGCTTGCGTTGCCACGGTTGATAATCCTGAAATTACTATCGATGAAGTGATGCAACATGTTCCGGGTCCTGATTTTCCGACTGCGGCAATTATTAATGGTCGCGCTGGTATTTTGGAAGCGTATCGTACAGGACGCGGGCGCATCCATATTCGGTCACGCGTGCACATTGAAGGTGAAGAAGGCGAAAAACAGACTATTGTCGTTGATGAGTTGCCTTACCAGGTTAATAAAGCCACCTTACTCGAAAGAATTGGCGAATTAGTGCGCGAAAAAAGAATTGAAGGCATTACGGCGATTCGCGATGAATCCGATAAAGATGGGATGCGAATGGTTGTTGAATTGCGTCGTGGTGAGCCTGCTGAAATCGTTTTAAATAATCTTTACGCCAATACGCAAATGCAAGTTGTTTTTGGTATCAACATGGTGGCGCTGGACAATGGTCAGCCGCGTATTTTAAATATTTTGCAGATGATTTTGGCGTTTTTACAACATCGTCGTGAAGTTGTAACGCGCCGTACGGTTTTTGAATTACGTAAAGCTCGGCAACGTGCACATATCCTAGAAGGTTTAGGTGTTGCTTTGGTAAATATCGATACCATTGTGGCTTTGATTAAAGCCGCTCCTGGACCTGCCGAAGCTAAGCAAAGACTGCTTGCCCAGAATTGGCCTTTAATGTCTATGCAAGCTTTGTTAGAACACACCGGAAACAATATTTCCCGCCCGGAAGGTTTAGCTGAGGAATTTGGTGTAACTACAACTGGTTATAAATTATCTGAAGCGCAGGCACAAGCAATTTTAGAATTGCGTTTGCATCGTTTAACTGGGTTGGAACAAGATAAAATTTTTAAAGAATACAATGAATTGCTTGAATTAATTAAAAATTTACTGGAAATTTTGCACGATCCTAAGCTGTTAATGCAGATTATTCGCCGTGAACTTTTAGAAATCAAAGAACAGTTTGGCGATGCGCGTCGCACGGAAATTATTGAAAGTCAGACAGATTTAACCATGGAAGATTTAATTCCTGACGAAACGGTTGCGGTTACTATCTCGCATACCGGATATGCAAAAAGTCAGCCGATAGTGGAATATCAGGCGCAGCGTCGTGGCGGTAAAGGACGAGTTTCTACAAAAGTCAAAGAAGAAGATTTTGTTGAACATTTATTGATTGCCAATACGCACGATACGGTTTTATGTTTCTCTAATCGCGGTACAGTTTATTGGCTCAAAGTATATATGTTGCCGCAGGGTAGTGCGCAGGCGCGTGGTAAGCCGATTGTAAATCTTTTGCCACTTGAAAAAGATGAGAAAATTAGTGCTATTTTACCAGTGCGTGAATATAGTCCCGAAAGTTATGTTTTTATGGCGACGGCTCATGGCATTGTGAAAAAAGTGTCTTTGGATAATTTTTCTCGTCCGCGTGCCAATGGTATTATTGCTGTTGATTTGGATGAAAACGATTACTTGATTGGTGTTTCTTTGACTGACGGTAAGCGCGACATCATGCTTTTTAGCGATAGCGGCAAAGCAGTGCGTTTTAAAGAGGATCAAGTTCGGGCAGTAGGCAGAACGGCGCGCGGTGTGCGTGGTATGAGCTTGAAAGCTGGACAAAAAATCGTTTCTTTAATGGTTATCAAGGAAGGAGGCGCAATTTTAACGGCAACGGAAAATGGTTATGGAAAACGCACGGAAATAGGTGAACACACCTTAATTAATCGTGGCGGACAAGGCGTGATTGCTATTTGCGTCAGTGACCGTAATGGTAAAGTTGTTGGTGCAATTCAAGTACATGATGGCGACGAAATTATGTTGA
>MGXG01000075.1:6923-8724 GCA_001801285.1 Gammaproteobacteria bacterium GWE2_37_16 | reverse complement strand
AATTACTTTTTGAAAAAGCACTAAGTTAGGATTAATATAATCGTTTTGTGTTACAATGTCTTTTTTGATTTTTTTGTTAGTGAGAGATGCTTATGAACGATAATAAAACCAAACCTCTAACACTTATTCCGCTAATTGCTTTAGTGGTTGGTAACATGGTGGGTTCTGGAATTTTTCTTTTACCCGCTGATTTGGCTAAATTCGGTACTGCCAGTCTTTTTTCTTGGGTTTTTACCGTAATAGGCGCATTTTTATTGGCAAAGGTACTAAGCCAGAATAGTCGGCTTGTGCCAAAAACAGGTGGTCCATACGCTTATGCAAAAGAGGGGTTTGGTAAATTTATCGGCTTTCAAACTGCATATTGTCATTGGCTTAGTATGTGGGTTGCTACCGCTGCTCTTGCTATTGCTTTAACAAATTATTTGGGGATGCTTTTCCCTGTTTTGGATAAACTAAACTTGGATTGTTTTATAGCTTTGCTAGCGATTTGGGGCATGGCTATTGTTAATATGTTTGGAATTAGGTTAGTGGGGAAGGTGCAGGTCTTTACGGTTATTTTGAAACTAGTACCAATCCTATTGATAGTGCTTTTGGGCTGGTTTTATTTTCATCCTGATTATATTTGGCAAGATTTGCAACAATCTATACAGCAAGGTGGGGTGAATTTTCATTCTATATCTTCAGCGGCCAGCTTAACTTTGTGGGCTTTTATTGGTATAGAATCTGCGACAATTCCCTATGCTTCATTAGCTAATCCAAGCCGCGATATTCCTTTGGCAACTTTTTGGGGTACGTTGATTGCAGCGGTTTTATATGTTGCCAGTTCAACAGTAATTATGGGAATGTTACCAAAAGATATGCTAGTGAATTCTTTGTCACCGTTTGTTACAGCTTCCGAGATGATTATGGGCAGCTGGGGTAAGTGGGTGATGTTGCTTGGTGCGTCAGTTTCTTGCCTTGGAGCTTTAAATGGTTGGACGTGTTTGTATGGGCAAGTAGCTATGGCTGCTGCGGATGATGGTTTGTTTCCACGTCTTTTTGCATTACGCAATAAACGGGGTGTACCGGCAATTGGTATAGGGATGTCAGCCATTTTAGGAAGTATCGTATTGATTATTGCTATGCATGCGAATATGGCGGAACAATTTAAAGTTATTATTGCCATGGCCTCTTTTGCCTCGTTAATACCATATTTGTATTCATCTATTGCCAATATTTTGATTATGCAAAAACAAAGGCAGATGTTGAATTTAACATTGAAGAAGCGGTTTGTTTATTTTGGAGTGGCTTTTTTAGCCGCGGTTTATAGTTTTTGGGCTTTGTGTGGGGCTGGCGAAAGATTGATTTTTTACGGTTCTATTTTGCTTTTTACCAGTGTCATATTGTATGCGTGGAGTGGCGGTGGAGAAGGGGAATAGTCCACTATTTAAAGCATAAATATTTGGTTTTGAAAATTTTGAATTTTATAAAAAATATCCATATTTTTTTACCCAGTGGTTCAGTGTCAGTGAGCTGTTTTAATTGCGCTGTTCTGCAAATGAATGAATTTTGAATGAATAAAAATGCATAAAACTAAAACATTTAAATTATTTTTTATTTTGGCGGTATTGTTGAATGTGGCTGGTTGTTGCTGTCGTGCGCCCAAACCACAAGTTACACATGTTGATCCGGCAATTGCTTTATACAATAAACTTAATAAATTTATTGTTGAAATGCCGCATCAGACAAGAGACAAATTGGTTTTAGCTATACCTGATTCTAAATTATTTAACTCAAATTCAGCTAACCTTACAGAAAATGG
>MGXG01000075.1:0-6828 GCA_001801285.1 Gammaproteobacteria bacterium GWE2_37_16 | reverse complement strand
ATGAGATTGTTGTGAAAAGTTTAGCGAAAGAACAAGCGCAACGGGTGGCAAATTACTTAGGGAAAAGAAATGCTGATATGCGAGCTGCTTATGCCGATGGCTCTATATTGCCTTATTTGTCTTCATCTTTTTCCGGCAGTCGTGATTATATTGAGATTAGTTTGCAGGTGTTTTCCAGGCAGTAACTTAATGAATTTCAAATGGACGAATCGCTGTGCGACAATTTTGAATAATTTTAAATTTCAGAGTTGTTGTACGATATTTTTTTAAATTTTAATAGTGTAAAATGACGAAAAATTCTGTAAAATATTTTATGTTTGGAAATTTTAAAATAGCTTCCAATGTAACTAATTGATTTTAAAGGCAATTTTATTTACATAGTTTAACGCAAGATATTGTGTAGCGATTCGTTAATTCAAAATTTAAAATTTTCTATAGTAAGGGGTTTTTATGGCGGATAAGGAAAAAATTAACGAAAATGGAATTAATGGCTTAGAATTTGTCATGTTGCGCAATAATTTTTATCGGGATAATTACCGTCGGGTAGTGTCGGTACTTTTATTGATGGTTCTGATAAATGTGGCGTTGGTGGGGATAATTTTTTACCAGATCGCTAATGCTCCTACCCCAAAATATTTTGCTACTGGGATCGATGGTCGTATTACACCTTTAAATTCTTTGGATATGCCAGTAATTAGTCAGTCTGAATTATTGCAATGGGCAGCCCGCGCCGCTACCGCTGCCAATACCTATGATTTTGTTAATTATAGGGAAGCTTTGCAAGGAGTGCAGAGTTATTTTACTGCTGATGGGTGGCGTAATTTTGAAGCTGCGTTGCGTGGTTCAAGAAGTTTAGAGCTTGTTTTGGAAAGAAAGTTAGTGGTTTCGGCTGTGGCAACAGGCACTCCTGTTATTTTAGACCAAGGTGTTATTGGTGATCGTTACGCTTGGAAAGTGCAGGTGCCGATTTTGGTGTCTTATCAGAGCGCAAGTGACAATACGCAACAAGCGCAAATTGTAACTATGATAATAGCCCGTGTGCCTACCCTTAATACACCAAAAGGTATAGCAATTACTAGCTTTGTTGCTGGTGGTTCTGCCTAATTATTTACTAGGGATAAGATTTAAAAGAGATATGAAAAAAACATTTTTTTTAAAGTGGTTTGTTTTATTAGCGGCGTTTTTTAGCGTATGCGTTTTTGCCGCTGATGTGGGTGTTGCACAACCAGGACAGCAAGTATTACAACCCCCTTCCACATATCCATCTTCTCCTGATGATATACAACAAAAAGTACAACGTTTGCAACAGTTGCTTGCACAATCACAGGCTCAATCTCAAGCACAAACACCAAATCAAGGTCAGGCGCAGTTAATTCCGCTTCCTCAGCCGACTCAGAACAGAGCGGCGGTAACTGGAATTTCTCCTTTGCCTCCTACTTCTTTGCCTGGGATGCAAAATCTTCCTCCACAAATACAATCGGTTGCTGATAATCGAGGGTTGCCCGTTGTTCAACAACAGCCACAAGCGGCAACAGGTGTTAATCAGGGGATTCAGGAAAGTTTGGAAGCTAATGCTTCAGGTGGTGCGGAACAGTCAGACATGTATGATCAGGCTTTTAATAAAGTAGTAACGCAGTTGTTGCCGATGTCGACGGATCAAATTGGTCGTCTTAAAGAAGCGTTTAATGATGCGCAGCGGGCAGCAGCAGCTCCAGTTGGGGTTCCTCCAAAACCTACTTCCAGTTCAGTATTAGTTGATTTAGCGCCTCAAGCAACCCCGCCAGTGATTCGTTTACAGGCTGGTTATATTACCTCGATGGTGTTTTTAGATTCTACAGGTCAGCCGTGGCCGATTGCTGCTTACAGTCTTGGTGATCCGACGGCTTTTAATATACAGTGGGATAGAAAAGGCAATACTCTTTTAGTGCAATCAGTCACTTTTTATAAACGCACTAATTTGGCAGTTATTTTAAAAGGCTTAAATACACCCGTTATGATAACGCTTTTACCGGGGCAGGAAGCAGTTGATTATCGCGTGGATTTACGTGTACCTGGTTTAGGACCTAATGCAATGTATGCGCAAAGCAGTTTACCAGGAGGAGCAAGTCCGGTTTTGCTTGATGTTTTAAATGGTGTGCCGCCTAGAGATAGCAAGACTTTAAAAGTATCTGGTGGAGATTGTCAGGCATGGTATGTTAATAAAACACTTTATTTGCGCACTAATTTGGATGTTATCTCTCCTGCCTGGAGATCGATCATGACTAGTATTGACGGTATGCATGCATATGAATTACAGCCAGCTCCTGTGATTTTGGTTTTGGAGCATGGTAAAGATAAAACTATAACTTTGACACTTGAGGGATGGGAATAAAGATGGCAACAAAAGGTAAAAATATATTTGCTATTTTTCAAGACGCTAAAGTGCGGGGTATGGTCGTTGCATTTTTTGTTATTGTATTTGTTATAACACTCGTAAGTTATATTCTCTACGAACGTTTTGCTCCACCTAAAATTCCAAATGTAGCGGCAGTTAGAGGAACCCCAGCTTTACGCTCGGTCCCGGGTGTTGGAGATTCTTCGCGAGAGTATATTAAATTGCAGGAGGCTAAAAATGTACAGGAAACAGAGGCAGCTTTACAGGCAAGGACGGCAGCAATTCCTACCATAACGCGTACCACTTATGTAAGTAATAAAGATGTGTTGGGAGATGGCGGTAAAAGTAAAGTAGGTTGTGGGGTCGAAGATTTGCAGCGGGCGAGATCTGCTGGGGTAACTGTGGCAGAACTACATTGCCGTGGATGTAGTTTAGCGGCTTTGAAAAACGCTGGTTATACGGCGGGCGAGTTGATGGTGGCTGGATTTACAGCGAAAGAACTACAGGAGGCTGGCTCTACTGTTAAAGAACTTAAAGATGCAGGTTTTAGCGCTAAAGATCTTGCGGCAGCAGGTTATAGTATTGCTGATATGAAAAATGCCGGTTTTGGTGCCACAGAGTTGAAAAATGCTGGTTTTACTATAGTTGACCTAAAAAAGACTGGTTTTAGTGCTGCAGAATTAAAAGCAGTTGGTTTTGCAGCGAGCGACCTTAAAACTGCTGGGTATGTAGATGATGATTTGGTCCGGGCTGGATTTGACAAGAGCCAGATAGATGCGGCAAACGCGGCTAAAGGTAGTGAAACTGGAGACTGTAGTGTTGCGAGTTTAGCAAAATTGCGCGCACAAAAAATTACAGGGGAAAACCTAAAGAAAATAAGTTGCAGTGCAACTGCCTTAAAGACAGCTGGATTCATAATTGCTGAACTCAAAAATGCAGGTTTTTCCGCCAAAGAGCTAAAGGATGCTGGTTATTCTGCTAATGAATTAAGAACAGTTGGTTTTGCGTTAAAAGATTTAAAAGATGCTGATTTCACCACCAAAGAGTTAAAGGATATTGATTATTCTGCTAATGAATTACAAAAAGTGGGTTTTTCTGCAGGGGAATTAAGACATGCTGGTTTTCCTGTGAAAGATTTAAAAGAGGCTGGTTTTCCTGCCAAAGATTTAAAAAATGCCGGTTTTGCAGCTGTTGAACTCAAAGACGCTGGCTATTTAGTCGATGAGATGAAGGGAGCAGGATATACGGATGGAGATTTGGTGCGCGCAGGATTTGATAAGGCTCAACTCGCTGGTGAAGTTGCAGAAGGAGTTACGACTTTAGCGTGTAGTTTAGAGAATTTAACTAAATTGCATGTGCAAAAAATTTTCGGTCCGGCTTTGAAGAAAATGGGCTGTAGTGCTGCTGCTTTGAAAGCTGCTGGTTTTACTGCCCCAGAGCTTAAGATGGCTGATTTTAGAGTTGCAGAGCTTCAAGCTGCAGGATATACAGATGAGGATCTTCTTCATGCTGGATTTGATAAAAATCAGCAGGCAGTCAAAAGTGTAGTTGCTGGCAACGAAACTGGAGCATGTAGTGCTGAGAATTTGAATAAACTATATACACAAAAAGTTACAGGGCAAGTTTTGAAGACAATAGGTTGCAGTCCTGCTGCTTTAAAGGCGGTTGGTTATTCTGCTGCTGATTTAAAGGTAGCTGGTTTTTCAACTAAGGATGTAAAAGATGCTGGTTACCTAGATGATGAGGCCTCTAAGGCGGTAACAACGGGTGGTGCTATTTCTGCGGATGGTATTGGCGCATCGGCGAGCACAAGAAATGTTATAGGTTCGGAAGTGTCTTTAGTGTCCGCGCCTAATGTTTTAGATGCTGGTAGTAGTTGGCAGCAACGTTTGGCTGAATTGCGTAAGCAGAATGAACAGCAAATGTCCAATCAGGACTATGAGAATCAAATAAGGCAAGAGCAGCAAACGATGAGTGGTCAGGCAAGTGAGCTATTTTCTTCTTGGGTACCTATTCAGGCACAACAATATACCGCAGGTGAAGGGGACAGTAATGTTGGCGGTGCGCCTGGTTTTTCTGGGCAGCAAGGTGGTGCCGCATCTGGCAATGTTGATGTTTATAAGGCTGGGACGATATTATTTGCAGTTTTGGATACAGGCATTAATTCCGATGAGCAAAGTCCGATTTTAGCAACGGTTGTGCAAGGGAAATTAGCTGGTGCTAAATTATTGGGGAATTTTCAGCGTGTTGAAAAGAAAGTTATTTTGCAATTTGGCGTTTTAAATGTGCCTCACGTAAGCACTAGTATTGGAATAAATGCTGTTGCTATCGATCCTGACACGGCACATACTGTATTGGCGACGAATGTTGACAGTCATTATTTGTTGCGTTTTGGAAGCATGTTTGCATCCTCTTTTATCAGTGGATTAGGTCAGGCGATTCAAACTTCCGGTTCAGCAACAACTACTACCATAGGTACTGGAGGGGTATCGCAACAAAATACTTTTCCACAGCTGAATACTACGCAAAAAGCTTTAGTAGCTCTAGGTAATGTGGGGCAACAAATAGGCAATATGCTAAGTCCGATATTCAATACTCCCCCTACAGTAGAAGTTAAGTCTGGTACGTCAATGGGTATTTTGATTATGTCGGATTTGTCGGTGGAGAAGGTGCGGGAATAAGAATTAAAAAACAATTACATAAATGTAAAATATTCTGGATTCCCTGGTAAAATAAGATAACTGCGTCTAAACCGCGACAAGCGATTGTAGATTGGGGCAATAATTTAAAATTTATAATTCAACATTCAAAATTTCTTAAGGTGGTGTATGGATGATCAATTAAATAAAACAGAGCAAAGTTCTTTGGAATATCATTTGCCAGAAGATATGTATAATACTGGTAGCACTGGTTTTCAAGAGGAGCAGCAACAGGTCGAGGATGTTAATTCGACAGGTTCTGCTAAAGCAAAAACGCCATTAGATATTCTTTCCAAGATGGATGTTGCTAAGTTTAGACCCCTTTTTACAATTATTGGGTTGTTGCTGGCAATTTTCGTTTTATACAAGTTGGTTAGCTGGAATGCAAACAGAAAAGAAGATATACAAATGCTTGCTTCACAACAGGGAATGCAGCCCAATGTTCCGATAACCAAGGAACCAGTTGCAGTGGATCAGTTAAAAACCATGGTTGTTCAAGAAGAGAAAAGCATTAGCCAAATTAGTGTTGGAGAAGAAAAAATATCGGGTCAATTGAATAAAATTGCAGATACATTTGGTGAGCAACAGACATCTTTAAATAATTTGAATAAAGCTATTGGGGATTTGACTACAGTTATGGCTTTGTTATCAAAAAATGTTGATGAGATAGTGGTTAATACCAAAAAACCGGAAAAAAAAATAGTTAAAAAAGTTGTTAAAGCACCAAAGAAAATTATTTACCATGTTAAGTCTATAGTTCCTGGTCGCGCTTGGTTGGAATCAACTGATGGTCAAACTGTCTCTGTGCGAGTTGGTAATTTAGTGAATGGATCGCGTGTTGGTGCGATTTTGTCGCGACAGGGGATGGTTTTATTGAATTCTGGTGAAGTTATCCAGTATGGAACTAATGATATTTAAAAAATATTGAATTTATGAATCGCTTCGCGATGTTTTTTATAAAGATATATAAATACAATTGCTATATAAAACAATATGTTATTTCATTTAATTATTAAAAGTAATTATCAGGAAGTGATTTCAAAATTCATTCATTCGTTTATTCGTTCATTCGTTCATTTTTTTTCTAAAAAGTGTCAGGTAAAATTTATTTTACTATTGTTATTATTACCTTTGCTGGTTGCTTGTGCGCCTAGTAAAGATTTAAATAACCAGTTGGCGACGTTGGCAAAAAATTTGCCTTATGTTGTACATTTAATTGTGGCAGTTTCATACGTTATGGGGGTTTGGGCTATTTATTCTGGTTTTTATACCCTAAAGCTTTATGGTGATGCACGTACCATGATGGCGACTCAAGGTACTGGTTTTGGTGGTCCCATGGCCAAAATTATGATTGGGGCTTTTTTGATGATGTTGCCTGGTACAATCATGATAGCTATTAATAGTTTATGGGCGTCAGGTGTTGATCCCAGTTCTATTATGGTTTATCCGACTCTGGGAAAGGGTTGGGAAGCTTGGGAACAGGCGATTCACGGAATTATCGATCTGATTAGAGTTTTTGGATATATTTCTTTTGTGCGTGGGTTGCATATGCTAGCAAAAGCAACCAAAAAAGAGCAAAATATGAGCTATGGTAAAGGTTTTATGCATGTGATTGGTGGAATTTTATCGATTAATATTGTCGGAACGATAGATATTATTCGACATAGTTTTGGTCTTTCTTAAAGTTTTCGGTTAGTATTGTATTAAATTTTTGGTTTTTAACCAGATAGACCTAAGCAGTTTTAAAATTCGATT
>MGXG01000074.1:4284-17098 GCA_001801285.1 Gammaproteobacteria bacterium GWE2_37_16 | reverse complement strand
ATCTCGGCTTTTTTGCAAAGTATTGACTAGGTTTTCACTACTTATTTTGCGTTACTTTCGTCTACGCTTGAACTCATTTTTTCCATACATCTTTTATGATGTTTACCTTTGCAATGTCTGCTCGGATGATGAGCTTTCATTTTTACTGGGGCTGGTGCCGGAGTTTGCATAGGTGTTGGTTTATGAGCGCAGCCTGCGACAAACGCAAAAGCAGCAGCAAATAAAATAGTTTTTGCTAATTTATTCATTTCTTCTTTTTCCTCAAGAATTAATAAAAATTATAGAAACTTGATCATTGGCATCAGACTAGTTATTTTCACTCTATGTTCTGAAAATAATAATAACTAGTCTGACACTTAGTAATCAAGCCGATAACATATCGTAACGTTACAATACGATAAAATGAAACCCCGCTAAAAACGGAGATTCACAAATTAGCTTATACGTATTTTTTATGAAAAAAGCAAATATTTAAGCTTTATAGTTTTATAGGGTGTTTTTTAACTATCGATTGTGTTGAGTATTTCGTTTAACTCTTTGGGTAATGGTGCTTTGACGGTTATGGTTTTTTCTTTACTTGGCAAATAAATACTTAAACTTGCAGCATGCAGAAATAAACGCTTCAGCCCTTTTTTGTGCATGATTGAGTTAAATTGTTTATCACCATATTTTTCATCACCGGCAATTGGGTGACCAATGTGAGTTGCATGCACGCGGATTTGATGGGTGCGACCAGTTCCTAAATCAACTTCCAATAATGATGCCATAGAGAAAATTTGTCGCGGTCTAAAAGTAGTAAGAGATTTTTTACCCGCCTCATCGGCTACAACCATGCGTTCACCTGATTTAAGCTGATTTTTTATAAGTGCAACATCAACTTTTCTGACCCCGCCTTGCCATTTGCCTTTTACTAAAACCAAATATTTCTTTTTTATATTACTGGCACGCAATAGTTCATGTAATTCTTTTAAAATACTACGTTTTTTGGCAAGAATGAGGCAGCCGGAAGTATCTTTATCTAAGCGGTGTACCAGTTCCAGACTTTTAGTTTGTGGGCGAGCTTCGCGCATTGTTTCAATAACGCCAAAAGTTATGCCACTACCGCCGTGAGAAGCCATACCTGCTGGTTTGTTTAAAACTAGTAAATCTTCATCTTCATATAAGATGCCTTTTTCCAGAACTTTCATTGCCTGATCGCTAGGTTTTTTATCGGTAACCGTCATTTCGGTTTCTATATGTGGTAGACGGATTAAATCGCCATTTTGTAGCTTGTATTCCGGTTTAGCACGTTTTTTGTTGACGCGGATTGCTCCCTTACGTAGCATTCTATAAATTAAACTTTTAGGAACTTTTCTGAATTTGCTAAAAAGGTAATTATCGATGCGTTGATCGGTGTGGTCGGCGTCAATAGTGAAGTTGATGAGTTTTTGGTTGGTTTTGTTCACGTTAAGGTTTGAATTAATTATAGTTATCAAAATATTGAGAATGGCGTCAATATACTGGATTTTCGTTTTTTACGCATTATTTCTTTTATAATTTTAGGTTATTTTCGTATGTTTACAATAAATAAATATATATACATCATTACTGCATTCTTACTAATCATTGTATTTCAAGCGGATAGTTTGGCAAAACCGCCTCACGGTATGGGGGCAGGTGGTCAAATGCCGCCGACGTCTGTGGAAACGATGAAAGTACAATACGTAAAACAAAATCAGGAGTTTACGGTGACAGGATCAATGCGTGCGAGTCAGGGGGTGACAATGCGCTCGGAAGTAGATGGGCGCGTGACAGATATTCATTTCAAGCCTGGTGATAATGTTGCTTCTGGTGCCAAGTTGATCCAATTGAATCAGGATATTTTAGCGGCACAATTAAAACAAAGCGATGCCGAATTAAAATTGGCACAGCAGGATCAAGTGCGTTACTCTGAATTATATAAATCACATGCTGTAGCAAAGGCCGATCTCGATAAGGCAGTTGCCACGTTGCATTCTAAGGAAGGGCAAAAGGATATGATTGAGGCGCAACTGCGTCAAAAAAACATTGTAGCTCCATTTGCTGGGCGGGTTGGTCTGAATCTCATTAATTTAGGGGATTATGTTAATGCTGGTCAGGATTTGGTCAGTTTACAGGCTATTGATCCCTTGGATGTTGAATTTGGTGTCCCTGAGGTTTATTTAAATAAGATATCTGTAGGAAATGTCATATCTTTACGTTCGGATGCTTATCCGGATAAAAGTTTTTCTGGTACCGTATATGGGATTGACTCTAAAGTAAATCCCAATAACCGCACCGTTTTGGTGCGTGCCAAAGTTCCTAATCCTGATGGTAAATTATTGCCGGGTGTGTTTGCTAAAGTGGATTTAGCCTTTGCAGAGCAAAAACCGGTTTTGCCTGTTCTGCAAACAGCTATAGTTTATGAAGCTGGTGATACGTATGTGTATAAAATTATTGATGGAAAAGCCGTGAAAACCAAAGTAGTTTTAGGGGCACGTGATCAACAAAATGTTATTGTGCTGGATGGTTTAAAGGCTGATGATGTAATTGTGACCGCAGGACAATTGAAATTGAGTGATGGTGTTTTTGTTGTATCGGTGAAATAAAAATTTCCATCTGACTCATTAATTTAAAATTCAGAATTTCCCTATAATATTATGAACTTCACTGACGTTTTTATTCGCCGCCCAGTTTTTGCAACTGTTTTAAGTTTAATAATTTTGCTGATTGGAATTCGTTCTTACTTTGCTTTAACTGTACGCGAATGGCCTAACATTAGTGCTTCAACAGTAACTGTAACTACTGCCTATACAGGTGCGTCTGCATCCTTAATGGAAGGATTTGTTACCACCCCAATTGAAAATGCTATTGCTGGTGTTGATGGCATTGACTATATCACTTCATCTAGTGCGTATGGGGTGAGTACAATCACGATCTATTTTAATTTAGGTTATGACTTAAATACGGCTATTACCGATATTAGCAACAAAGTCTCATCAGTTCGTTGGTTATTGCCTAAAGATGTCTATGATCCAGTTATAGATAAACAAGACCCAAATGCTAATCCTACTATGTACATAAGTTTTAGTAGCGATCGTATGGGGGGCGAAGATTTGACGGATTATTTGTATCGCGTGGTACAGCCACAAATGCAGGTTTTGTCAGGGGTTGGTGATGCACAAGTTTGGTCGGCGCACAAATATGGAATGCGTATTTGGCTTGATCCTTATGCCATGGCGGCGCGCAATATTACTGCCAGTGATGTTATTTCCGGTTTAAATATGGGGAATTTACAGTCGCCATCAGGTGTGGTTAAGACTAACTTACAATCTTATAGTGTCAATACTATTTCCGATTTAGCAACGGCGCAGCAATTTAACTCTTTGGTTTTAATTAATAATAATGGACAATTGACGCGTATTCGCGATATTGGACGTGCTGAGCTTGGCTCCGCTATCACTGACGTTTCGGTGGTTGTTGACGGTAAAGATGGAGTTGTGGTCGCGGTTACCCCTCAATCTAATGCCAATCCGCTTGATGTTTCAGTAGCTATCAACAGCTATTTGGAAAAGTTAAAAGCCAATATGCCAGCGGGTATGAGTTATTTTTTAATACAAGACTCATCAAAATATATTGCAGAATCAATCGTCGAAGTGAAGAAAACTATTGTCGAAGCGGTCATTTTTGTTATTGCGGTAGTGTTTTTGTTTCTTGGTTCATGGCGAGTTTTGTTGGTGCCGGTTGTGGCTATACCGCTTTCAATTATTGGGGTTTGCGGCATTATGTTGGCTATGGGTTATAGTTTAAATACTCTAACTTTTTTGGCACTGGTTTTGGCAATTGGTATGGTGGTTGATGATGCTATTGTCGTTTCGGAAAATATTCATCGTCATATTGCCGAAGGAAAAAAACCTTTGGAGGCAGCATTAATTGGCGCGCGTGAGATTCAGTTTGCCATTATTTCCATGACTTTAACTTTGGCGGCAGTTTATGCTCCAATTGGCTTTATGAGTGGTTTGACAGGAGCGTTGTTTAAGGAATTTGCTTTTACTTTAGCGAGTGCCGTTATTATTTCGGGTTTTATCGCTTTAACTTTATCGCCCATGATGTGTTCTAAAGTTATGAATGCCAATGTTTTGGAGGGAAAGTTTGCAAAATCGATAGATATTTTTTCCGGTCGGTTAATGGCTTTATATCGCAGGTTTCTCGAGCGTGTGCTTTGCGTGCGTAAAATAGTACTTATTGTCGTAGGCGCGGTTTTGCTGGCTTGCTATACGTTATTTCATTTTATTCCCAGTGAATTAGCGCCAGCCGAAGATCTTGGGTTTATTTTTGTCGCTGCATCAGGACCTTCCTCGGCGAATATTAGCTATACAGAGAAATATACCGACAAATTGCCGGCAATTTATAGTAATATTCCTGAAACTTTGCATTACGGTATTATCAATGGTGCCGGCGATGTTAATAAAGCCATGTCATTTGTGGCTTTAAAGTCATGGTCGGAGCGTACGCGTACTGTTGACCAGATTATTGGTAGTACCATCATGCAATTTTTAGCTATTCCGGGTATTAACGCTTTTCCGATGAACCCTTTCACCTTACCAGGTTCGGCGTCGACTCAGCCTATTTCTATTGCTTTACAAACCATGGGCAGTTTTCTGGATTTGAATCAGGCGGTGCAGAAAATCATGCTTGCCATCAAAGCTAATCCTGCCATTATTAATATCGATTCTGATTTAAAACTGGATAAACCGCAGTTGGATATTAGTATCGATCGCAGTAAAGCCGGAGATTTAGGTATATCTGCAATGGATATTGCTAACGCGATCACTCTTGGTTTTAGTGAAGGCATACAAACGCATTTTACTATTTCTGGACGTAGTTATGATGTTATTCCTGAGCTCGATCAGCAATATCGCAATCGGCCTGATATTATAAATAATTTGCAATTACGCACAGCAAGCGGTGATCTTGTGCCCTTGTCGAATTTGGTGACGATCAAAGATAGTATAGGACCTAATAGTTTAAATCATTTCCAACAACTGCGTACAGCAACGATTACGGCGAGTTTGTTGCCGGGTTACACTATGGGGCAAGCGCTGGATTATATTGAAAAACAGGTGCGACAAATTGCGCCCAATATTAAAATCGATTATAGCGGGCAGTCTCGACAATTCATGCAAGCTAGTGGCGCGATGGGTGTTACTTTTGGTTTTGCCATTATTTTTATTTTTCTTGTGCTTGCAGCGCAGTTTGAAAGTTTTCGCGATCCGTTTGTGGTTATGTTCAGTATTCCGCTTTCAACTTTTGGGGCAATGCTGGCATTATGGTTCATTCACGGTACTTTAAATATTTATTCTGAAATTGGTATTGTGACGTTGATTGGATTGATCTCAAAACACGGTATTTTGATGGTTGAATTTGCTAATCAATTGCAGGAAGAAGGTAGGAGTATACACGAAGCGATTGTCGAGGCGGCAAGTATTCGTTTACGCCCGATTTTGATGACTACGGGGGCGATGGTTTTAGGAGCTTTGCCATTAGCTTTTGCAAGTGGTGCTGGCGCAATCAGTCGACAACAAATTGGCTGGGTCGTGGTTGGTGGGATGCTGATCGGTACGGTTTTTACGCTTTTCATTATACCAACCATGTATACATATTTGGCGGAAAAAAAGAGTCGTCGCGATCTTGTAATGTAACAGTAGTTTTCGTAGCCGCAGGCTTTAGCTTATGCTTATTAACTCTTTAGCCTGCACGGTCGATGATGCTCAAAGTCCGTAGCCGCAGGCTTTAGCCTGCGTGTTTTGTTCGGCACGTTTCAGCTACGCAGGCTAAAGCCTGCGGCTACGGACCTGCGGCTACGGAATTGGACTGTGGATACGAAGTTATAACGCTATTAATTTAATTGAAATATTTGATTTGAAAATTTTTTCAATCAAGTAAGGCTATTTTAAGAATCATCTGCTAGAATTGTTTATATGGAGTAATAGATTTTGTATATAGTTCTTAGATAAAACCACGTAACGCTGCGTACTTTAGTTGATTTATAAGTTTTTGCAAGGATTTTTTTTAAAAATGTTACTAAAATAAAATTCATAACAAATAAAGAGGTGTTTTATGTCTGGTGAAAATACAGTAGTAAGTCCGATACCTATATCAAATCCTGATAATAGCCTTGCGGTTGGTTTTAAACCAGGTCAACTTGATGTGGATAACCAAGCAAACGCTCCTAAACAGACAGAACAAGACTCTGCTTCACCTGAAAAGAGAAGTTTTTTAGATGATCTGTTGGATGCTATCTCAAGTGCAGAAAGTAATGAATCAGCTAAAAAAACTTCCGCAGAAACTTATTTAAGTCAAATTAGCTCTAAGCTAGGGTTGTTAAATTCAAAAGATGAAAAACAGCAGTCAGAAGCGTTAAGATATGCAAAAAATATACAGGGTTTTCAAAAACAAGAAAGCATTTTGATATATTTATCTAGTTTACCAGAGAAGTACAATGATAATAATTTAGTACTGTATGCTTGTTTTCTTTCTCTGGAGCGTATTTTGGCAAATATTTCCAGTAGAGATCAGCAGCTTGTTGATAAGGGCAAGGCTCAGCTAAAAAAGTTTTTTCTTGAGCCATATATGTCGGCTAGGTTGGATAAGCTAAGCGACTATCTTGCAAAAACAGGTCAATCGGGGACGCAAATTTTGGCTAACTGGGATTCTGTCGAAGTGAAAGTTGGAAAAAATAATATTCCATCCGCTTTATCTAAATTTGTGAATGGTATCAAATTAGACCGTCAATTTTCCAAGGCCGCAGAAGAATTTAGGTCAGAGCAACAAGCTAATCCACAAGATCCTACCGCGAGAAAAGAAACAATAGTAGCTTTTTTTAAAGAGTGTAGAGAAATACTTTTGAACACAAATTGTTCGGAGACACTTAAAAAATCTATTTATCAGAAAGTTGCATTGACAATAGTTTATAATTCTACTAGTGAAGGTTGGGAGCTCTCGTTATTAGAGCATAATATTGTGGGCTTTTTGAGTGGTGACACTATCGAAAATGCGGGCTCATTTTGTTTATATGACATTCGGAAAATTCTTCTAAACTTTATCAGGGATAAATCCATTTTTGTTTTTAATACTGCAGAAGGACAGCAAGATTTTTTAAGAAAATTGGTGGTTGTGGCGCGCGCGGTTCAAGCTGACCCAAAGGAAACAGAGGATGCACTTATTGGGTATGTGGCTGAGGCAGTTTTAAAACAACAATTACCTATACGTTTGATAAAATCGATAATGGGCACTGAAAGCGCTTATCTAGTGCTAGATAAAGTTGCTGAAAAAAGAGAAAACAAACATGTAGTTTATTTGGAATCAATTTTATTGGCATTATCCCATGATAATTACCTCAAGGTGGCCGATTATACACAAAAATTTATTACTTCAATGCAGCAGGGATTAAACCACCCGACAAGCCTGTTATCACAAAAAGGCACTGGGGCGGCCTTAATTGGTTTTTGTCGCTTGTATTTTGGTTTAGATAAGGTTTTTCCTAATAAAACTGACGCTGAGCGAGTAGCAATAAGAGAAAGTATAGAGAAATCCATTTTGATTGATAATCAAACGTTATCTCTGGTTTCAGCAACAACTCGTTTTCTAATGTTTAATAAACTTAGCGAAGCTAAGGTTCTCGATAAAATTGATTTATCTGCGTTTTTATCTTGGTTTGGTGGTAAAGACAAGGATTTTGCATCATCGGTTCAAGGTAAGGTTGAAATAGTTACACAGCTGAATACTTTAGCACAAAAAGATGATAAGTGCGCTTTGGCAATTTTAAACAATGAAAATTTACGCAGTGTATTAGGTGCGCAGGGTTGCATAGATATATTGGGTAATCATATCCAAAAATTTCGCGATAGTGACATTCTTAAAACATCTGCAGAACAAAAGCCCGAGCTTGATAAATTAGCAGAAATAGCCAAATTAAGCCTACCCGAAATTCCTATCGATCAAATAATGGATTTGACCAAAAAAGATCAGGCAGCAGCTTCTTCTTATGTGCCTATAGCAGTATTGCATGCTGTGATTTATGGTGATATTGCTAATCTGGGGGCTGAGAAATATCAACGATCTGAGGCAGCTAAAGATGTCGTTCGTAAAGTTATTTTTAAACATTGCGCTGAAGTTTTGTTGAATAAATTAGAACAGCTTAAGAGGTCAGATTTGACATCTGATCAAGTTGTTAAATTAGTTAAAGATACTGAGCTTTTAGCTTCGTCTAAAGAAGTTAGGGATAACATTAAAGATGAGCAAGCAACTGAGTTAGTAGGTTGTTTAACTGACTTTAATGTGGTTATTAGGTTGCCGCAGCTGACTCAGCAAGAATTATTTTCCTTAATAGACAGCTGGCGTGAAGGCCAAGTTAATTTGCTGAATATAAGAGATTTTTATTTGAGTCGCTTCATAAAGCCAGGGGCTATGGAGGAAGCATTATTGAATAAATTAGTATTTTTTGTTACATCATTGGTAGGAATTGTAAAACCAGATAGGCAAAATTTAGCATCGTTAGCTACCTTTGTACAAAATGTCACGTTAATTGAACGTGCGCCGTTAAGTTTATTGCAAACATTGTTTATTAAGTTGCGAGAAGGCAAACAGGATTTAGCGCCAATCATAGTGAGATATTTGCAATTATTAGGTGCTCAACCAACACTGGCGGAAAAGTTAAAAGAGATACTTAAAACTGTTCCAGTCACAAGTCTAGCTCAACTTTTAAGCATTGAAGCTAATAGTAAGGATCAATCTTTTATGCTTGGTCTTTTGACTACAATTTTGGCATCCAATAATCAGACGCATTTTGATCTTTTTCAACAAAATACAGGAGCATGGCTGACTTTATTCGCAACCCCGACCACTAGGGGAATGGAACTTATAAAACAATGCACATCAGAGCAACTACAATCTCTTGTAAGAAGTAATGTGCGATATGCAGCAGTTTTAGCAAGGATTGATGAAGTGAGAAATAAGTTGGATGCTGGGTTTTGGATTGGATTGCTGGATGGTTATGTTGTAACTGTTGATAATGCCGATGATCGTACGGCACTTATTAATTTATCTACTGCCATATATGCAGATGATAAACTTTTAGATGGTTTTTTAAAGAAAATTAAACAAGGAGATATGGGAATTGGCGGAGGAGAGCTTTCGGCAACTGCTATAACGACTCCTAATTTTCATAGAGTTATGTTGGGTGACGTAGTTGATACCGCTGTAGACGAGCACAGAGAAAATAAGTTAGCTGTGCGTTCGCAAACGTTTATGCCGATTTTATTCAAAACTTTAGATTTAGCCAAAGATCCTATAAATCGCCCTAAAGATATCGCACAACGTTTAGAAAAAATTAGTACTTCTTTAGTTAACAAAGGTGTCACATTGAAGCCTGAAGAACAGACTTCGCTATATGAAAAATTAAACTCTGATCTGAATTTGGATCAAGAGTTAATTTTAAGTTTAACCGCAAAGGCATTTGAAAGTTTTATGCAGGTTGTTAAGCAAGAGCAGCGAGGTGTAATCTATGCTGGCTGTCTTTATTTTATAAAAAATAACTTATCACAAGATAACTTATCAGATGGAGCTACCGCTAAATATAATAAGATAATCGAATTACTAAAAACCGTCTCAATTGTTGATTTGGCTCACATATTAGTGATCGATGCAACAACAATAGACATGCCAGATTTCAGGTACGGGATTTTGGCGGTTATTTTGGCTTCTAATGATCAGGAACATTTTGACCTCTTAAAACAACAACCAGCAGCATGGTTAGCCTGTTTTAACACCCCACTAGGTGAAAAACTTATAAATCAATTCACAAAAGGGCAACTCCAATCTCTTGCAGAGATAAATTTGCAATATGCAGTATGTTTGACAAATATTGAGTCTATTAAGGTAAAGATGGGTGGGGATGAGGCAGTACAGAAATTATTAGATAAATATGTAGACGAAGTTTTTACTGCTGAAACCCTAGATGCTAACCGACATGATCTAGTAAAATTGGCGACAAATGCATATGCAAGTGGACAAAATATAGGGTTGTTTTTGGATAAACTTAAGGGTCAGGAGCAAGTTGCTGAAATTCGCCAACCTCTAGCAGATCTCCATACGAGCACATTTGCTTTTGCGAATGTTTCAGAATTTGGCGCAAGTATGGCGGTGAAACAGGGGAATCGTAAAGCTATTCGCGAGAGTCTCTTTCCGGAAATTGTATTTAATAATTTTAAAAAGATTTCTACTGAATTGGACGGTAAAGAGCTAGAAAAAATTAGCAAAAACTTAGAATTGATCAGTAAATCACCAGCGTTAATTGAGTTGTTTAAAGGCGCTTCTTCGGAAGAAAAAAATCGTAGGGTGAGATTGTGTGATTATCTAAATAAAAAAGCAGTATTGAGTAAATTAAGCAAAGAAGCTCTTGAAAACTATATGAATCTGTTTCACGGAGAAGATAGAGTTTCATTGTTGACGGATATATTTGCTAATGTTGACCTTCATTATGTAAATGAGGGTGTAAAAAATAGCTTGCTCGGCTGTGTTCGTGGGGTTTCGGCTGAGGGAGCGATTCGGATATTAGGTAGTGCTCAAGAAGGTAATGCGGAGTTATTGCTTACTAACGAGCAACATGCTTTATTGATGGGAAATAAGGAAGGTATTTTTGCAAAAATGGTTTCACTGAAAGATGCAGATTTAATAAAGAAAAATTGTAAAGCGGCATTCTTCATGAGTAAACATCCTGAAATTTTCTGTGATCAGGCATTTAAAATCCATTTGCAAAAAACTAAGGCTTATCTTGCAGCATTAAAGTCGGCAATGGAATTCTTTAATTTCGATACGAATTCGAAAAAAATTAAAGATTTGGATACGAAAATTAACAACTGTATCCAACAGCAAGAGCTGCAAGATATAGATGAAAAACTATCTTTTTCGGTTGGGGGTTTGCTTCTCGCTAGTGGTGTTGTTAAAGAGGAAGCATTGGCTAGTAGTAGGTTAACGGCATTAGATGCGGTATTCGATTTGTTAAAGAAAACAATAGAACAACAAGTAATAGACCTAACACAAAAACTTAAGGATGCTAATGAGGTTGAACAGGAACAGAGGGCTAAACTGAAGGTTTCACAGGATGCATCAAAGGTTGCGCAGAAGTCTGCACTAGAGGTTGAGCAGAAGGCTGTTGCTGCAAAGGTTGCGCAGAAGTCTGCACTAGAGAATGCTGTTGCTGCAAATAAAAAATTTACTATACATTATAACAGTGCGCAAACAACCAAAAGCGAGTTGGGTCTTTTTGTATCTAGCGTAGTCTCAGGTATGAATGCACTTGGTATGTCGATTGAAAATAACATGTTGGCTGAATTGAACGTTGCTAACTTGGATAAGCAAATTCCCGAATTGAAAACTTTGGGTTCGGATCGTTATAAAACATTGAATGGTAGATCGATAGCTTTATTACAGTATAGAGCTTTGTTAGAAAAAGCAGAAGTTGGTAAGCAGGATGCTGATATTGTGACAATCATGCGTGTTATGAAAAAATTAATCGAAGAAGGGGAAGGGAGTGAGCGGAATCCTATAATTTGGCTTTTATTACCAAAAGAGGCTCTCCAGTTGGTTGAAAATGGGAACCCTTCCATGCTGTTCGTTAACTGGATAGTGGCAGCTATGGCTACAGCTGATAGGGTTAATACACCTCATGCGCCAGGTGAGATTCATGGGGTCATGCACAAGTATGGTCGCATTCTTGCTGCCTCTGCAATAGAAAGTTTAGATGCTAAATTGTCAACAATAAAGGGTGCGGAAAATAAAGAATGTGCTGCTTTTGTTGATGGTTTTCGTGCCACTTTAAATGATTTCTATATACGGCACTCTTGTCTGAATTCTCAGGATCGTAACAAATCTGTTAATCGTATCAGCTTTGATAGTAAGTATGTTTTGGTACATATGATGAGTAAGCAAGTTGATGTGGAGGTAATTCAGAAGATGGTTGCTGTTGGGCCTCATGAACAACATTATAAGCTTCTTTGCTCTGCAGAAAGAAAAGGTTCATCAGCTCCAGTGTTCACTCCAGAAGGAGTGAAACAATTACGTCAAGAAAGAGAGCAAAGGTTGGATCTTATTGGGTTTTTGCTAAAACAGGATGTAATAAGTGCTAAAGGGTATAGGAATGCTTTGTTAACTGAGGCGAAAGATCTTTGCAAAGGATTAGGAAAGAACTATTGGTGGTTTACAGTTAAACATGATGCCTTTCCTCCGGGAGGAAGAACTTTTATTGGGAAAGTTGTAAGTTTCTTTGCTCGAAGTTATCGCGCACAGAATAGCGAAGCCTTTTTAAACGACATGCGGAAAAATGCGGAAAGTGCAAATGCAGAGTTTATAAGAATAGCAAAGGTCAAGAAAGAGGTAGTTAGTGCGGCACCTCAGTTATCACTTGCTGGAGTATTGTCTAGTTCTGAAGTTGTGGCTGAACGAGTAGCGCAGGAGATAGTGCCGTCTTCTGGTAAAGATGGTGTGCCTGATTTGCAGACAGGGCAATCGCTTAGGTATGGAGCTATATATACTGGGCTTGGAGGCAAGATGCCACCACCTTCAATTGTGAGGCAATCATTATCACCAGAGAGTGGGGTAGTTAAAGAGGTTGTAAAACCAGTACCTTCCCTCGAACGCACACCGCTAGGCTATACACCTAATGATTCATCGGCAGTGCATGAAGAAAACCCAGCAAAAATGAATCAATTAAATTAAAATTTACTAAGCAGCGACAATAGAGCTTTTTATTGTCGCT
>MGXG01000074.1:3511-4243 GCA_001801285.1 Gammaproteobacteria bacterium GWE2_37_16 | reverse complement strand
CGGGTTTCACGCACCAATCTAAAATCGCAGGCTAAAGCTTGCGGCTACGGGTTTTATGCACCAATTTAAAATCGCAGGCTAAAGCTTGCGGCTACGGGTTTCATGCACCAATCTAAAATCGCAGGCTAAAGCTTGCGGCTACGGGTTTCATGCACCAATCTAAAATCGCAGGCTAAAGCTTGCGGCTACGGGCTTGTGGTTACAATTCGTCCTTTCTAATGTGCCTCATCCCAATTATCGCCAACCCCAACCTGAACGATAACAGGTACAGCTAATTTTACCGCATTCTCCATTAACTCCTTGATTTTAAAAGAAACTTCTTTTACATATCTTTCTTGTACTTCAAAGACTAATTCATCGTGTACTTGCATAATCATATTTACGCTTGGCTCATTTTCGTTAA
This sequence comes from Gammaproteobacteria bacterium GWE2_37_16, assembly GCA_001801285.1. Lineage (GTDB taxonomy): Bacteria > Pseudomonadota > Gammaproteobacteria > UBA9339 > UBA9339 > GWE2-37-16. The sequence continues at coordinate 3,840 of MGXG01000074.1, read as the reverse complement.
GCCACTTATCGACATTAATCATAGCAATTTTCATAATGTCAGCAGCAGTGCCTTGCATGGGGGCGTTGATTGCTGCGCGTTCGGCAGCGCTGCGGCGGAGAAAGTTTTGCGCTTTAATATCAGGAACATAAAGACGGCGACCAAAAATAGTTTCGACAAATCCTTGTTCGCGGGCGCTTTCACGAGCTTGTTCCATGTAAATTTTTACGCCAGGATAACGGGCAAAATAACTGTTCATGTATACTTGCGCTTCTTCTCTTTCGACACCAATTTGGCGGGCAAGCCCAAAGGCAGACATGCCATAAATCAAACCGAAATTAATGGCTTTA
>MGXG01000074.1:0-3505 GCA_001801285.1 Gammaproteobacteria bacterium GWE2_37_16 | reverse complement strand
TGTCGTTGTTCTGCTGTGACATCTTTTAACGCTACGCCAAAAACTTCCGCCGCCGTTGCGCGATGCACATCGCCATCGATAGAAAAAGCCTTTAATAAGCCTTCGTCTTTGGATAAATGCGCCATGATGCGTAATTCAATTTGTGAATAGTCAGCAGAAATGATTTTGTAACCAGATGGGGCGATAAAAGCCTGACGAATACGGCGACCAGCATCACTGCGCGCCGGAATGTTTTGTAAATTAGGATCAGTTGAAGAAAGGCGACCGGTTGCGGTTATGGCTTGATTATAGGATGTATGCACCCGATTGGTATGTGGATTGATTTGCTCCGGCAGGCTATCAGTATAAGTTGATTTTAATTTACTTAAAGTGCGGTATTCCAAAAGCAGGCGCGGTAATTGATGATCAAGCGCTAATTCTTGCAATACCGATTCTGCAGTTGATGGTTGCCCGGTTGGGGTTTTTTCTGTGATGGGCAATTTTAATTTATGAAATAAAATTTCTTGCAGTTGTTTGGGTGAAGCGAGATTAAAAACTTCCCCGGCAAGATGATAAGTTTCTTGTTCCAGCTCATCGATGCGTTTGGCAAGTTCGTGACTTTGTTTTTTAAGCGCTGCAGCATCGATACAAACACCGTTGCGTTCTATGCGAGCAAGTACGCTAAGAAGTGGTATCTCAATTTTTTGCAGTAAATGTAATAGGTTGGGCGTTTCTTGTAGTTTAGGTAAAAAGATTTCATGTAAACGCAAAACTATGTCGGCGTCTTTTGCTGCATAAGGCGCAGCCTGATCTAAATGGATTTGATTGAAAGTTAACTGTTTGGTGCCTTTGCCAGCGATGTCTTCAAAGCTGGTGATTTTAAAACCGAGATGTTTGATTGCCAAAGTGTCCAGATCATGTCGCCCGGCGGTGCTGTTTAAAACATAAGATTCTAACATAGTATCAAAGCTGATGCCTTGTAGATTAATCCCGTGATTGGCAAAAACATGATAGTCGTATTTTAGGTTTTGTCCGATTTTGTGATGGGTTTTACTTTCTAGTAAGTGGCGTATTTCTGCCAAAACATAGTCGCGATCAAGCTGTTGTGGAGCACCCAGATAATCATGTGTAAGAGGGATATAAGCGGCTTTTTCCGGTTCGATCGCAAAGGAAATGCCAACCAATCGGGCGTCCATGAAATTCAAGCTTGTGGTTTCCGTGTCAATCGCAAAAAGCGGCGCTTGTTTGAGTTTTTCCAGCCAGTGCCGCAATTGTTTTTCGGTTAAAATTATTTCATAAACGGCATTTTTTTGTTCTTGGGTTTGTGCACTTGCTGTGGCGCCAGTTTCGTTTAAAAGAGGAGAAAGCCAAGAACGAAATTCATAGCGTTTGAAAAGTTCAATCAATTTTTCTTTATCGGCTGCTTTTGGCGTTAAATCTTTTATTGTGCAATCGAGTTCGACATTGTCTTTAATGGTGGCGAGTTGTTGGGCGATGGGTAAAGTTGTCAGATTTTCGCGCAAATTTTCGCCAACTTTTCCGGTTATTTCGTCAGCTTTTTTAACAATATTTTCTAGTGAACCATAAGCATTAAGCCATTTGACAGCGGTTTTGGGACCGACATTAGGAATGCCGGGAATGTTGTCACTAGTGTCGCCAACTAATGCTAAATATTCGGTGATTTTATCGGGAGGTACGCCGAACTTTTCCTGTACACCGGCTTCATCGAGCATTTTATTTGACATAGTGTCAATCAAAGTTACGTGTGGATTGACGATTTGTGCCAAATCTTTATCGCCAGTTGCAACCAGGACGTTCATTTGGGTATGGGCGGCATGTTTTGCTAAAGTGCCAATCACATCGTCAGCCTCAACGCCAGGAATACTTAAAATCGGCAAACCCATGGCTTCAATAACCGTGTAGAGTGGTGGAATTTGTGCGCTTAGTTCGTTAACCATGGCGGCGCGATTTGCTTTGTAATCTGTGTAAAGTTCGTGGCGAAAATTTTTGCCTTTGGCGTCAAAAACCACAGCGATATGTTTCGGTTGATAATCGGTTATTAATTTACGCAACATATTAATTACGCCATAAATTGCGCCAGTTTGCTCGCCTTGTGAATTGGTCAAGGCAGGCAAAGCATGAAAAGCGCGGTGTAAATAGGAAGATCCATCAACGAGGATTAGAAGGTTTTCTTTGGGTATTCTAGTTTGTGTAGTCATGTTTATAAAGATATGTAAATAATATTGCTATATAAAACAATTGGTTAAAAATTAAAAGTAAAAAATTATGGCAATTTTTTGTAAGGTTGCTCTAATAACTTTTAATGTAGGAACTTTGTAACCGCAAGTTTTAACTTGCGTAAAGCCGTCATAATAACAATATTTTTTTAATAATTTTTAATTTAAGAACTTTTTTAGTATACTACAAAATTGAAATTTAAATTTAAACTTTTACAAGTTGTTTAACACAGGTTGTTTTTAGATTATTACGTAAGCTAAGACTTGTGGCTACGAGACCTGTGGCTACAGTAAAATTGTGGAGAAATTTTATGCCATTTGAATTAATTTTATCGCTTATGCTGGCTGTGTTAGCTATCGTATACGGAGTATATTCAATTTTATGGGTTATGCGACAAAGTACTGGCAATGAAAAAATGCGCCAGATTGCTGCAGCTATCCAACAAGGAGCTATGGCTTATCTTAATCGACAATATCGAACTATCGGTATTGTTGGAGTTGTTCTGTATTTTGTGATTGGGTTTGTTCCTGCATTAGGATGGTATACCGCCAATGCTTTTGCGATTGGTGCTATTTTGTCTGGGCTTGCAGGTTACATCGGTATGAATATTTCGGTGCGCGCCAATGTGCGTACTGCCGAAGCGGCAAGACATGGTCTGAATCAGGCTTTGCAAGTGGCATTTCGTGGCGGTGCTATTACCGGAATGTTGGTAGTTGGGTTGGCGCTTTTGGGTGTGGCTGGGTACTACGCTATCATGCTGAATATGGCAGCGGATATTTCAGCCGCAATTAAACCGTTAATTGGTTTTGCTTTTGGTGGTTCTTTAATTTCAATTTTTGCTCGTTTGGGCGGTGGTATTTTCACCAAGGGTGCTGATGTTGGCGCTGATTTGGTCGGTAAAGTGGAAGCTAATATTCCTGAAGACGATCCACGCAATCCAGCTGTTATTGCCGACAATGTTGGTGATAATGTCGGCGATTGTGCAGGTATGGCAGCTGATCTTTTTGAAACTTATGCAGTAACGATTATCGCTGCTATGTTGCTTGGTGCTTTATCTTTTCAAAATCCAGATTTACATGCCATTCTCTATCCTTTGATGTTGGGTGGTTTTTCTATTATTGCTTCAGTAATTGGCTGTGCGATTGTTAAAATCAGAGGCAAAGGAACGGTTATGGGGGCGCTGATTCGCGGACTGGTTGTCGCTGAAGTTATAGCGCTGATTGGTTTTTATCCTTTAACTAACTGGTTATTGGGTGATGTTAGTATGCATAATGCCAGTTTAAGCGTT
>MGXG01000073.1 GCA_001801285.1 Gammaproteobacteria bacterium GWE2_37_16 | reverse complement strand
CCGATAAATCTGCAAGATAAATGTAATCGGAGGAGCTAAAAAAGAAGGGAAGTAAATTTAAATCTGTAGTTATACCATGTTCGCGTTTAGTAACTACCGGGATGAAATATTGTTTATCAACCCCTTCTTTTAGGGTAACTGTATAACTGGTACCTTGGTTAACCTTTTGAGCAGCAAGAACATTTTGTAAATTGTGTACCCAACGGGACATTGTGGCAAAATTATGCATTTGTTCAACTTTTATGCGTGTTAATTCTAACAAAGCTTCAAGTAGCAATCTTGGATAGCGTCTTTCGAGGCGTTCAATTATGCTCAACCCAACACTATAATTTTGCAACATATCTTCAAATGCTGTGTCTTTTAGTGCTGGTGATTCCGCAGATAAATATAATTTTGTGTTATCCAGAGCTAGTTGGATTAAATACACATTTAAGGCTAAATCATCTTTAATATATTGTTCTTGTTTGCCTTTTTTTACTTTATACAAAGGTGGTTGTGCTATATAAACATGTCCCCTGGTGATTAGTTCTGGCATTTGACGATAGAGAAAAGTCAACAACAGAGTACGAATATGCGAACCGTCGACATCCGCGTCGGTCATGATAATAATATGGTGATAACGCAGTTTGTCAGGGTTATATTCATCTCTACCAATACTACAACCCAATGCAGTAATTAAATTACCTAATTCTTCAGAAGCTAACATCTTATCAAAACGTGCTTTTTCTACATTTAAAATTTTACCGCGTAAAGGTAGGATTGCTTGATTTTTTCTATCTCTAGCTTGTTTTGCGGATCCCCCTGCCGAATCACCTTCAACGATAAAAATTTCACAAAGCGCTGGATTGCGTTCCTGACAATCAGCGAGCTTACCGGGTAATCCTGCAATATCAAGGGTGTTTTTACGTCTTGTCATTTCTCGCGCTTTACGAGCGGCCTCTCTAGCACGAGCAGCTTCTATGATTTTATTGACTATAGCCCGTGCTTGTTGCGGTTGTTCCAGTAAATAATCTTGTAGTTTTTCGGCTACTAAAGATTCAATTGCCGGTTTTACTTCCGAAGAAACTAATTTATCTTTGGTTTGGGAGGAAAACTTAGGATCATGAACTTTAATAGCGAGCACAGCCGTTAACCCTTCGCGCGCATCATCGCCCGTTGTCGCCACCTTTTCTTTTTTAGCAAAACCTTCTTTTTCGATATAGGTATTTAAAGTTCTTGTTAAAGCGGCGCGAAAGCCAATTAAATGTGTGCCACCATCTCTTTGTGGAATGTTATTTGTGTAACAGAAGATATTTTCTTGAAAGCCGTCATTCCATTGTAGGGCTAAATCGACAACAACCCCTGCTCTTTCTGCTGTGAAATGAAAAATCATCGAGTTTATGGGGCTTTTATTAGTATTCAAGAGTTTAACAAATTCTTTCAAGCCACCTTCATAATTAAAGGTTTCTTCTTTTTCAGTGCGTTCGTCTAGTAAATGAATATTCAAGCCGGAATTAAGAAACGCTAATTCGCGAAAACGCTTCGCCAAAACCTCATAACTAAATTCGACTATTTTAAAAATGCTTGGACAAGGTTTGAATCTGATTTCAGTACCAGTGCCAATTGCGTCACCAATCTCTTTTAAGGGTTCATCGGGGCTGCCTAAATGATAAATTTGTTTATAAAGTTTCCCGTTGCGCCGAATCTGCATTTGTAATTCTTCGGACAACGCATTAACAACTGAAACACCAACCCCATGCAAACCACCGGACACCTTGTAGGCATTATCGTCGAATTTACCACCGGCATGGAGTACGGTCATAATGACTTCTGCCGCTGAAATTCCCTCTTCCGCGTGTATATCAACTGGGATTCCTCGTCCATCATCTTTCACTGAGACACTGCCATCAACATGAATTATAACGTCTATTTTTTTACAATGCCCGGCTAACGCTTCATCTACGGCATTATCCATGACCTCGAAAACCATATGGTGTAAACCGGTCCCATCTTCGGTATCTCCTATGTACATGCCCGGACGTTTACGGACCGCATCCAATCCCTTTAGCACTTTAATACTTGTTGAATCATATATTTCTGGATTTTGCACTGACATTTCCGCCTCGTTTTTTTAGGATTTTACTTTATGTTTCACGTGAAACATTTTTTTATTAATTTATTATTCCATGTTCCACGTGAAACATTTTTATATCTTTATTGTTTATTCTCTGCGCAGTATTAGCTAATTCACATAAATCAATTCCTGTAATAAAAATCTGCGCATCAAAATTCGCCAAAACATGCATCGCTTGTTGCTGTTTACCCATATCAAGTTCTGCTAACAAATCATCAATCAGAAAAACTGAGCGTTTTTCTACTGCTTGGTTTAGTAATAATCCTTGCGCAACATAAAGCGCTAAAAGAAATAACTTTTGCTGTCCGCGCGATAAAACATCTTGCACTGGTACTTGTCCAATTTTTAATTGTAGATCAGCGCGATGTGGTCCGAATTGGGTGAAACCAAGATAACTATCGCGCGTCCAGGAATACTGCAGAATCTCAGCTAGATCGCGTTTCATATCCCATCCTGCGTAATATTCAATATTTAGTCCCTCCAAATCAAGTAGTTGGGCTAAGCAAGTTCGCAGTAAAGGAACAAGTTTTTTTAAATACAATTCTCGAGAATTATGCAGTGCATATGCTGCTGCCACAAATTCTCTATCCCATAAGCTAACTTGATCTCGACTTTGCTGTTGTTTAAGTGCAGCATTGCGTTGTTGCAAGGCTCGTTCAGTTTGTTGCCATAATAAAAGCTGAGCATGTTCCACGTGGAACACTCCCCAATCTATTAACTGACGCCGATATCTTGGTCCACTTGTTAATATCTGATAGCTTTCCTGGTTAAAAGTTTGTAGGGGTAACCATCTGGCGAATTCAGCGATTGAATTGGTTTTTTCACCCCCAATGTGTAATTTTTGTCCTTCGGAAATAGAGCGTTCAATACCAAGTACAGCTTGATTAGAGCCTAGCTCTATTTTACCACATAAAATAAATTTTTCTGCTTGATGTTGCACTAAACGTTGTAACACAGAGCAACGAAAAGAGCGTCCAGTACCTAAGTAATGCACGGCTTCCAAGAAATTACTTTTCCCCGCACCATTAGCGCCGCTCAAAAAGTTAAAATCAGAGCCGCAAGTAACTTTTATGTTGCTTAGATTGCGAAAATCATTAATCGCTAAAGATTGTAAAGGCATTACTTACAGCTCAAAAGGCATTACAACATAAAAACAGTCCTCATTTCCACCAACCTCTTCAATGATAGCGCCCACCTTGCTGCTTTGTAAGGTAATAACAATTTTTTCAGTTTTTATTGTTGCCAGGACGTCAAGTAAATATGCGATATTAAATCCTATCTCTAAGTGTTCCCCATTGTAGTTAATGGCAATTTGTTCTTCTGCTTGTTCTTGTTCACTATTGTACGCCACCATTTTCAATAAATTAGGCTCTAGTTCCAAGCGCATACTTCTAAGTAATTCATTTGACAAAATGCCAACACGTATCAAGGCTTCTTTAAATGTACTTTGATTTAATACAATCTTTTTATCACTTGGTTCAAGAAGTTGCTTACTGTAATTTGGGTATTTGCTATCAATTAACTTTGAAGTAAGGGTGAAATTATCTCCCTGTACGATGATATAATTGCGCGCAACGGCAATGGTAATGGTGGATTCATTGTCCACTAGTAAACGTTGTAATTCAGTTAAGCTATTTTTGGGAACAATAATACGCAAAGAAATATTTTCTGTTGAAGGATTGCTCATCGTATAAAGAGACATACGGTGTGCATCAGAGGCTATTGCTCGAATAGTCCCATTTTGAATATCTAGCAACAATCCATTTAAGTAATAATGAGGATTGTCTTCAGCAACAGCAAAGTAAGTGCGCTTAACCAGAGATAAAAGAGTGCTTTGTTGAATAACAAAACTGGTTTTTTCTGGTTGTTCGGAAAATTTGGGGAATTCATCAATAGGCAAGGTTGCTAAGTTAAAAGAACTATTTTGTGAACGAATTTTTAATGTTTTTCCTGTGCATTCAAGTTCTATAATGCTTTGTGGTGGTAAGGTACGGCAAATATCGGTTATTTTTCGACCGGAAACAGTGATCGTACCGATTTCTTCTGGTGGTATATCTAAGGGAATAGAATAAGATAATTCCACCTCTAAATCGGTTGCTGTTATGCATAACTTAGTGGCGGTGACGTTTATTAAAACGTTGGCTAGAATGGGCATCGTTTGCCGCTTTTCTACAACACCAATCACTGATTGTAATGGTTTTAACAAATCTTCGCGGACGATTTTTAGTTTCATAGTTTTACATAACCTGGTAAATATTAACGGTGAAAGCAAAAAAAGTATTTTTAAATTCAAGCATCGGGGTTTTCAAAAACCCTCAACATAACCAATTGATTTGTATGGTAATTTAGTTTATGCATTTTGATCGAGAATATAGTACAACGATCTATTCATTCAAACCTTAGATCTTTCTAACTAAAATCTTTCTAATTATCTCATTATTAACGCAATTTTTCAATAAATCATTGTATCAATGTACTGAGAAATTAATTAAGCATTTCTTTTGAATATCAAAAAGTTAATTATGACTCGGTGGTCGAAGTTGGTTAATATAACTCTTCGCATTTTGGTTTTCTGCGTTGTTGGCTTTCTCGCTCGCTTGAGTCATGTATGTCCAATACACTCCTCAAACTCGATTCGTTGCCGCCTAGCGGAAAATCCAAACTGCTCGAGTCTATTTGTGCTAACCCTGAAAACCGGTTTTCGTTTAGTATATAAACATTGATTGAACAAATGTTTTATTTTACTGATTTATATTGTGAAAATAGATAATGCAAACAACAAGATTAATTAGGAGACATTCGAGTTTGCGTAAATAATAGCTCCGCCCATGGTTTTATTCATTAAAGAATTGTAAATATCCTTATACGTTTTTTCTGTAGTAGTTAACGCTTCCTCCCCAAACAATTCTCTGATTTTATGGCGATTTTTCTCGATTTTTGCAAGTAATTCTTCATACCAACGTATGAATTCGTTATCCAGATTTTTAATTTCAGTAATTTCCCAACCAGATTTCTTTACTAGAACTGAAAAATCTTTGAGACAAATGTGGGGTGTTCGTGCTGGGTTAATGAAATATTGGTTACCATTATTTGCACTTAAGTTGTGTTTGCTAGCGCTAAGATCAATATAATCAAAAATCATTAAATGGGTGTTTTTTTTTGCAATCTTGTTAAAGGCTTCTAAAGCTGCGTTCCTGTCGGCTATAGCATAAAGTACATTGAAAAGACAGATTATATCAAATTGCCGCGGGATGGATGCGACATTTAGCGCATTACAAACTTGAAATTCAACATCAGGATAAGTTTTTTTTGCGTATTGTATAGCTTCTTCGTCAATATCAACACCTAATACTTTTCCCCAACCGTGATCTTGCATAAATTTAGCGGTACCACCAATACCACAACCAATATCCAAAATTGATCGGTTACTAGTTTTTGCAAAACGCTGCATAACTAGATTTATAGCCTCCTCTTCACCAGCATGAGCATAATTACCATCGCGTAAAAAAGATAAGATGGTTTTTCCAATAAAAGAACTCATACGCATGTTATTAATCCTGATAAGTATTAAATAATATTGTTATGGTATTAATATTTAAAATCTTGAATTCCATTCGGCATCAAATTCTTGCAAAAAATTTAGCATATATTGATGACGAGCTTTAGCGATATCAAGTCCAGTTTGTGTGTTCATTCTATCTTTTAAAAGCAATAATTTCTCATGGAAATGGTTAATGCTACTGGCTCTGCGTAACTTATACTCAGTAAAAGAGTTGTGAAAGATTGGCTCTTCTCCTGGATTATATATTTCATGTCCTTTATTGCCTCCAAAGGCAAAAGCTCTAGCAATACCGATAGCTCCTATAGCATCTAAGCGATCTGCATCTTGGACAATTTGTCCTTCTAAAGTTAGCGTCGCGTGATGCACGGTAGCTCCTTTAAATGAGATGTTTTTAATAATATCGCAAATCGCAATAATAATTGGTTCAGGAACGTTTTTTAAAGATTTCAGCCAAAAACGAGCTGTTTCAGGACCAATTTCTTCATTATCGTTATGAAATTTCCAATCAGCAATATCATGCAGCAAAGATGCCAATTCAACTATCTGTAAATTTGCACTTGGTTCATGTTTTGCAATATGCAGCGCCAATTTTCTAACACGATCCGCATGCCACCAGTCATGTCCAGTAGGTTCTTTGCCTAAAGTTGACATAACATAGATTTCGGTTTTTTTTATAATATTTTTCATTCACGGGGCTTAAGATTTTTACTTACTTGGTTGCGGCTTTTTTTCTAAAGCGATTTCTAATACCTGATCGATCCAGCGGACAGGCTTGATAGTGAGATTTTGTAGTAGATTTTTGGGGAGCTCTTTTAAATCTTTGGTGTTTTCTTCAGGAATAATGACAGTTTTGATATTACTCCTTAATGCAGCCAATAGTTTTTCTTTCAAACCACCTATGGGTAAAACTTCTCCGCGTAAAGTGATTTCACCCGTC
>MGXG01000072.1 GCA_001801285.1 Gammaproteobacteria bacterium GWE2_37_16 | reverse complement strand
TTGTTTGGCTAATTGGTTAAACAAATCTAATGCTGCTTGCCATTCGCCATTTTCATATTTATTAAAAGCTATAGAGAAAAGCTGGTTGTAATTTTGTTGTTCGATTTCTTTTTTTGTTTCATCTTTTGCTTTTATATCCATTAATTCATAAACATAACTGCCTTGTTTTTTGCCTTTGACAGTTACTTTATCAAGTAAGCGAAATATAAAACTATCTTTAACAAGATTATATGTTGATTCTCCAACCATAATATAAGTATGATAATTTTTGTTTAAGCTTTCTAAGCGACTTGCCAAATTTACTGTGTTTCCCAGTGAAGTATAGTTAAGTCTATCATCAGATCCAACATTACCTACTACAACAGGTCCCGTGTTGATACCAATGCGTGTTGCAAGTTGTGGTTTATTTTCGGTTTGCCATTTTTCATTTAGCTTTTGAAAAGCTTGTTGTAATTGCCAAGCAGCTTGGCAGGCATGTAGTGCATGATCTTTGTCTGCAATAGGGGCCCCCCAAAATGCCATGATGCCATCACCAATATACTTATCTATCGTTCCACCAGTTTGTAAAATAACTCTAGTTGCACTTTGAAAGTATTCGGAGAGATATTGCATCAGGTCTTCAGCGGAGATATTTTCTGAAATAGAAGTGAAATTTTCTATATCAGAAAATAATAAAGTTAGTTCACGTATCTCCCCACCTACTTCTGCAATTTTGTTAGTCAGTAAGAGATTTTTCACTAAGGCTATAGGCATATAGCGCTGAAAAGAAGCGATGGCGTTTTTCATTTTGCTAAATGAATTTGCCATAAGGGAGATTTCTTTGATGCGGGAAAAAATATTTTTTACTTCCATCAGCCTTAGTTGGCAGATTAGTTCAGCGTCGTCGGCTAATGTTACAATTGGTTTACTGATGTGGGAAGAAAAAATAGTAGCTAATACAATCCCTAGAACAACAGCTAATGTGGAAAAAAACAAAGCCAATAAAATATTCTTTTCCAGTGGGGCGGTAATATCTTTAACTGGGGTCACTATGGCTACTTGCCAGTCTGATTCGCCTTCGGTATTGGGTATTTTTTCGTAGGCGGCGATGTATTTTTCGTTCTTGAAATTATATGAAAATATAGATTGTTGGTTTTTTTTATAAAGTTCAAAAGAAGTTTGTGCTATAGGTATGTTTAAATCAGCCAATTTAGGCATTTTATGGCTAAACATAAGGTTGGTGTTGGCTGTATAAGCGGATATTACATTACTATCTTGATCACAGATAAAGGCAATGCTGTTTTCAGTTACCTTGATATTTTTGACGAATGTGGTTATTTTTTCTAAAGGAATGTCGACCGCAAAAACGCCACGTAATTTTTGGTTTTCATCATATACTGGAGTAGTGGCAGTAATACCGAATGGTTGTTCTGTGCCACCAATTTTGGTAAAAGGAGTGATTAGCCAAATGGGTTCTTTTTCAAATTTAGCTCTTTGGTACCATGGGTAAATATTTGGATTTAAGCCCGTGTATGGGACTGTACGAGTTTTTATAAGATTCCAGTTTTCGTTATAAGTGATTTCGGTTTTTTGGTTACCCCTTGGGGTTTGAGTGATGCTTTCACTTATAAAATGTTTGTCTTCTGTTTTATATGTTAACATATAAAAATTGCCAGTTTCATCACCCCAGTAAACAGCTGAAGTGTCTGTATCCTGAGCTAGAATGCGATACATGAAGTTGTTAAAGTTAATTGATTGTTCGGGAGTAACAACATTTGCTGAAATTAACTTTGATCCAACATAGGAATTGCGTTCCAATGGTTGTAGATAACTGGAGATTTGTTCACTTACTTTGCCGCTGGCATAGTGAAGAGAGTTTTTTGTGGTTTTAATTAAAATATCGTTGGTTGTGAAGTAATCAATACCGGCTATAAGAAAAGAAGTTCCCAGCAGTAAAGTGAGTAATATGCTGAGTATGCTGACACGGATGCTGATTTTCATAAAAATAATCAAGTGATGAAAAAATGTTTTATTTTACTTATGGTCTTGTGGCTGCAGACTTTAAGCAGCATTAAAATTTGTGCTAAACAAAAATAGCCCATGTGTGTAATATTCTACGCAAGTTAAAGCTCGTGACTACATTATTATTGTGATTTCCCATAAGTGCAACTTTAACTTTTAAGATAACGCATTGATAAATATAGTAATTCTATTTACATATTTTTGTGTTATAATAAATAGAAAGTGTATAAATTTCACCTAGTGTTAGTTCATGTGAAATTAACCTGTTTATATGGTAAAGTATTAGTATAATTATTACAAAAAGTTGTTATATAAAAATTTTAAAAAAATATGAAATTAAAAACACCAGAAAAATTAAACAAATTACTAATTAAAATATTGGATGAGAATAAGGCGGAAGATTGTTCCGTTTTAGATATTCGGGATCTTACGGACTTGGCAGATTACATGATTATTTGTAGTGGTATGTCGCAGCGTCATCTTAAGGCTATCTCTGAAAAAGTGACGGAGCAGGTGAAAAAAGCAGGTTTTAAACCTTTAGGGGTTTCGGGAGATGCGGAAAGTGATTGGATTTTAGTTGATTTGGGGGATGTTATATTGCATTTAATGCTTCCTGAGGCTCGACAATTATATGCTTTGGAAGAGCTCTGGGATGTTGGTTTTGCTAAGAGCAAGATTAAAGAAATAGCCGCCAGCAATGTTAAAAAAACGAAAGCTAAGCCAAAGTCTAATGCTAAGCCAAAACCCAAATTTAAAATTGAACCCAAAAAGACTAAGCCTAAGAAGGCATTAGCAAAAAAGAATGTGGTCACAGTGGCAGTGGAAAAGCCGGTAGCCAAAAATAAAAAGGTAGTGGCAGCAAAGAAAACAGTAGTAGCAAAAAAGAAGGCGGCAATAAAGAAATAGGAACTTTTTTAAAAGTTTTTATAATAAGGTGAGATGAAATTTAAAATCCCGGTATTGCTAAAATTAAAAACTGCTATATTCTAATTCGGGAGGCAGGGTGGGGAAGCTCAGTGCATCCCGCCGTCCCACCCTAAAAAAATACAGCAATTTTTTCACTTTAACAATACCGTATTTTCTCATGACTTACGGTCAGCGGTTAATTGCTCAAATTTATGTAAAACCGCATTTACCGAAATAAAATGCTGCCAGAATTTCTTTTGTAGCATTCTTGGTTGTAACCAGGAAGGTGGCATGATTATTACTCCCATCCCCCAAGTCGGACGCCATTGTTTGACAACACTTTTGCAAAACACAATAGATAGTGTTGGAAGACCTAAATTGGAAGCAAGATGCCCGATGCCAGAGTCATTGCCAATAAAATATTTGGATTCATAAAGCCAAACCGCAACGTCGCTTAAGTGTGCAGATGTCAAAACAGGAATTTTTCCCGCGATTATTTTTTCCCACGTTGCTATTTCATTTGGTGCAAGCACAAAGTGCGGGTCATAACCTTTTGTCTGTAAAGCTTGTGCTAGGCGTACAAATTTTGTGGCAGTCCAATTTTTGTGAGTTGCTGAGCTCGTAGGATGAATAATAATGCGCTTTGCGTGGCGATTGGCGATTAAACCAGGTAAGGGTTTTATGCCATTTTCGCGAGTAGTATCGGTCAAACCGAGTTGGATTTGACAAAGGATGAGATGGATGTCAATCAGTGGAATGGGTAATTTGTATAAGGATTTATGATAGAGGACTATAGAATGGGGGTGCCATTTATTTAGCGCTTGGTTTAATTCTCTATCATGGGTGTGTAAAATAGTTCCGTAACGAGCAAATATTTTTTCTTCATTTAGTGGTGGCAATTGAAAAATACGCAATGTGGGAAACCATTCCCTCATAACATAAGCATGATCACTATAAACATCCACTTGATAACCATTTCTGATTAGATTATTGACAGTTACAAGACCAATTAACGTATCTCCGATGGGAGTTGGTGAAGCCACGAAAGCTATGGGTTCATTTTTGTGCAAAGGATGTTGTAAAAGTTTAGGCGGATTTTCGCAATAAACGGCGATTTTGTGCTGTGTTTTCGTATCAAAGGGAAGAAGATTTTTCGGAAGATTTAGCTTCATGTTTGAATCAATTTTATATTTTTTGTTTGTCTGTTAATATCTTACATGCTGCATTATGTAAAGCCGCCGCGTTTTCTGTGACAACGTTTGAACCAAGGATATCAGGGCTGTTGTTTAATTGCCATAATCTACAGGATCTTTGTATTTCTTTTTCTGTAGCATCAGGCTCAACTGCTATAACTTTCAGTGCTATGTTGTGACAAATTTGAGTATGAGCTTTACAAAATTTATCATCAAATAACACTGTATTTGGTGGAGTGAAAAAGGTCAAATAAGTCTCATATAACCGTGGAGTTAAAAACCGCGCTCCTAAGTAATAACTGACATGTTGCGCGACTGGTTTTAGAGTGAGATCCATAATTCGTTCGTTGGTTTTTGTCTTGCAAATTAAATGTTTACTGCTATTTATCAAAGCGCCTGTTGATTTGCTGCATAGTAAAGCTAGCAAATAACTAAACGTCGCCAAACCCATGCTCCCGCCAGTAAATTTAGCTAAAATTATATTAAATAATAAACCAAATCCCATGTTAATGTTATGCAATATTCTAGGTAGATAACGTAAAACCTGGTCTTGTGAAATGCCGCATTTTTTGCCAAGAGCTAAGGCACTTGGGAGTTCATTTTCCAGACGATGAGTAATTGTATGTGCCAAAGCTAAACCTGGACCAGTTAAACCAGTAAATTTATAATCAAGACCAAATAATAACAAACTTCCCAAAACATCCATGCCAAAACGATAATTTTGGTCTAGGCGGGTATTTAAGATAGGTACATTGTTCAAAACTCCTTCAGTAGTAATTTCTTCGATTAGAGATGAAACAGAATTAGCGAAGGTGTAATAATAAATTGAGGTAGTTATTTGCCCAATGCGTCCCAAACATCCTTGCCACCAACGGTAATTTTTGGCGGCATTTTCTAAAGATATAACTTGTTTTTCCAGCGCGCTTTGTTCTTCGTGTAATTTCTCAAGAAACGTTGCGGCATCAATTTCTAATAGATCTTTAGTGATAAAGAAAAATATTTTTTTCGCTAAAATCTCATGCAAAAAATCTCCATTGAGTGGTAATTTTTTGGTAAAAAATTCTGTTAGATATTGACTTTTAATGGTTGAGAGTAAATTCAAAATTTGATAAGCGTAGTATATAGATGAGCGCGGCAAATGCTGATCTAGCTCGGCTTTTTTTGCTTGAAAAAATTTGTGCCAATTTAACAAAAAAAGTATCTGGCGTTCGGTTTGTAGTGCTTCCTGGTAATGCTTCGCAAAAAATAATTTGAAGATTTGTTTTATAGTAGGTTGTGTATTTGCAGATGAAATCATAAATTTAAAAGCCTTAGAGTTTTATGGAAAAATATCGTTTTATGTAACCTCTCAAAAACCACAGGCGAATCACAAATATAACATAGCCGTAAGTTTTAACTTGCGTATTGGATATCGCTCATCTACATGATTTGACGCAGGCTAAAGACCTGCGGATACGTAAACATAATTATAATGCTCTGCCTTTTTGAGATATTACCTCTCCATTGTATAACATATTGAAAAATATAGCAATTTATTTTACATATCTTTATATTGGGATCGAGCTATAGCTAGCGCTATTTAGAGATTCTGTCAGCAATGGTGTTTGTTCATATGATGACGATGAATCAGGTTGACCGGGTGGGCTTAAAGATGCTGTTAATAAGGCTGAATGTAATGGTGATCTTGTCGGTGTTGCTCGCGGGTGAGGTTGAAATGGCTGGTGAGCGCTCGGGCTTGCTGAAGTGCTAGAACTAGGTAAATGAGATAATTGCTCCAGTCTGTCTAAAACCTGTTCTGCTGTGGGGCGTTCTGAGCTATGTCCTTTCCAGCAATCTTCAATTAATTTTGCAAATTGAGGTGGTGTTGTGGCTCTGGGAATTTCTGGACGCGTTCCTTCCGTAATTGTTTTCATTATAGCGCGTCCCATTGTTAAGCTTTTGTATGGATAATCTAGAGCGGCTATTTCCCAAAGTAATATACCTAAACTATAAATGTCGCTTGCGGTTGTGTGAGTTACTATTCTCGTTGTGGCTGCGATAGGCGTAGGAGGTGCTGTAGATGGAGATGCTAAGGATGGTGTCTGGGTGAAAAAGCGACCAAATTGGGCGAGCAATAATTCCGGAGCCATATATTGCCTGGTTCCTATTGCCATACCAAAATCACTAATTTTGGCGTGATTGCGTTCGTCTAAAAGAACGTTATCACTTTTTAAATCACGATGCAAAATCGGTGGTTTTTGACTGTGTAAAAAAAACAACCCTCTGGTAATATTTATGGCGAATTTTATGCGTGTTCCCCAGGGTAAAGCTGGATGACTTTGTAAGTATTTACTTAACGTTCCTTTGGGCATTAGTTCCATAACTAAGCACATTTTACTATTGTATTGTTCAAGGTTCTGACAAGCTCCGTAGAAAGATACGATATCGGGATGGTGTAGTCTAGCTAGTTTTTTTATTTCGGTTATACATGGTGGTGAGCTGCCATCTGACCCATTTTGTTGTTCTGATTTATTAAATACTTTTACTGCTACTGGTATACGTTGCCATTGAGCTATAAACACAAAAGCTGTAGCTCCATGTCCAAGTTCTTGTCCCAAAACCAAGTCGGATGATTTGATGATAAAGCCATTTTGCGCTATTAAGTCAAGCTCAGTTGCTATTTTTTTATCGAGGTTATCTTTTTGATGTTTTCTACAACAGAAAGTTATCCAGCAGCCAAGCCCAACTAAGCCACCCATAAATACTATACCACCACCAGCTGAGATAAGCGCCACTATAGTTGTGTTGAAAAACTTAAAATCAAAAAGTTCAAATGGGTAAGTGGTGTTGCCAATTTTGATGGCAATTTTGCCAGTTGGTGGGGATGGAACACCGCTATGACCAAACTTGAGATAGCCTTTGTTAATTTGTTCCTGGGTAAAACTTGTCACAAATTGACCGCCTAGCTCAAATTGTCCATTTTCTAGGATAGTAACAACAAAAAGTCGCTCGGCATCAGGAGTGCCGTCTGGTCGCCAAATTTCCACTATGCCACTTTCTCCTGTAGCAGCTAAACGACCATCTGTAAGAACCACCAAAGCAAGGTTGCCTTTGTGTCCGTTTAGTTGTTTGGTGATAGTTCCGCTGTGTTGTAGGTCGTGAATAAGTATAATGCCGTTTGTATCGCCAGATACCAATCTTCCATTACCAAGATAAGCGAGTGTGCGTATGGGGGTGCTATGACCGTAAAGTCGTTGGTAAGTATCGCCAGAAGTTGTATTTAAAAGTCCAATTATGCCTTTATCACCAGCATAGGCAATGGTTTCGCTACCAATATTTGTTATAGTCAATATTGGTCCATCAGGCAAAGTGAAAGTTTCAGCATTGCCGGTTAGTATATTCAATTTACGTATGGTTCCGTCAGAGCTGCATGAGGCGATATTTGTTGCCGATAAACGCAAAAGATCAAAAATATTATTAGTATGTGCGGGGAATTCTTGGGTAGTTCCGTTGTTTATATTTAAAACCCATATTTTTCTGTCTTTACCAGCCAAGATTAAATTTTCTGGTGATAAAACTTTCATGGTTAAAATGAAATCGGGTATAGCAAAAGTTCTTGTTATATTTTTAGTAGCAAAATCAATGATATTGATCTGTCCGCTTTGGCTTGCTGTGGCGATCTGATTTGGCTTAATGGTTTTTACTGAACTGATAATATCATCGCTATTTTGTAAAATGCTGCCAATACAACTACCACTGTTTATGTCCAAAAAATGTAAGTCATTGTTTTTATCCGCTGAAATGATCAGTTCGTTGTTAACGTAAGTGGTTGTAGTGAGTGAGGTTATGGGGGAGCTGGATTTATACAAAAAGTCAGTACAACTATCACAATAGATATCCCATGTGAACACGAATTTATCCCAGCTTGTCGAGGCAAAGGTTTCGTCTGAAAGAGCTGCAACCCCAGTGATAGATTCTTTGTGCCCGTAGAAAGTTTTGCGAGCTAACCATTTGCCTGATTGTTTATCTATATCCCATAATTTTATAGTTTTATCGTCGCTGCCGGAGATAAGTTTTCCGCCCCCAGCAGGAAGCATGACAAGAGCAGTAACTGTGTTGTGGTGACCGGTTAACTGTTGTTCGCGGATGCCAGTGGTAATGTTACCAATACCAATCGTTTTATCGAGACTTCCTGAAATTAACATTCCATCAGGACCGGCAAGTAAAGCGGTAACATCGGCGGTGTGCCACGATAGTGGTTCAAATTTTTCACCAGTTTGCCAATTGAAAATTCCAATGGTGTTGTCTGCACTTCCAGAAGCAAGCAGAGGTGTATCTAGGTTAAGTTTAGTAATAGCTAGTATGGTATTGTTATGACCGATTAATCTTAAGCGACATGAATGGTCGGTTTTGGTATTCCAGATACAAATATCATTTTTATCACCACCTATTGCAAGCACTTCATTGTCAAGTAAACCCATTGCATTGATGCGACCATGGTAATCTTGGAAAATATTAGTACATTGTCCAGTTGATATATCCCAAAGACGTACTGTTCCTGTTTGGTCGGCACTAGCAATTATGGGATATTTAATCTCAGTTATAGCAAGCACTGGAGCGTTGTGACCACGTAATAGTTGAGAGAGTTTGTTGATTTTGGTATTCCAGATACTGATAGTTCCATCATCTTGAGCTACTGCCAGTAAATCATTAGGTAATTTTATGACCGAGTGTCCTACGCTATTATCTCCATCGGTTAGGGATTTATCGAGAATAAAGTGTTCCTGGTCAGTCATGCTTAACATAGCTGGAGTTACGGTAACTGATTGCCCTTCAGCTATGTCAATTGCATGGTGCAGAAATGTTGGGGATGAGTATTCTTCCTCTTGCGTCATTAAGGCTGTTTTTTTACTTATGTTATTGTTGGTTTCTTTGGTGTTGTTTTTGCCAAATAAACGTCCCAATAATCTCCGTCCCGCAAAGCTGATAATTGTAATTAACGCTAACGTAAAAAAGAGCAAAATACTTTTAGTAAGTTGTTTCCCATGATGTTGTAACCATGTTTCTGAAGTTTTAGGTTGGGGGTATTGGGAGGGTTGGTTTTCTGGATCTTGAAATTTTTGTATAATTGCTTTGGGTGGTTGGTTTATCATAGATTATGTGCAAAAACAAAGAATCATTAAATAAGAATTAAATAAAAACAACTTAGCGAATTTATTTGATGTTATAAGTTCTAATTTAACATTGTTATGTGGCGCAAGTTAAAACTTGGTTATTTAGCGCAAGTTAAAACTTGCGGCTACGGAATTAGTTTGATTTTTTCCACGTATCTTTCAAGGTTACGGTTCGATTGAAAACCAATTTAGCTGTAGTGGAATCTTGGTCAACACAGAAATAACCCAATCGTTCAAATTGATATTTATCTTCAGGATTAACTTTTGCCAAACTTGGTTCAATAAAACAATCAGGTAAAGCTTTTAAAGAATCTGGATTTAAAAAGCTTTTATAATCTACATCTTTTTGCGCGTCTGGATTGGCAATAGTGAAAAGGCGATCATAAAGACGTACTTCGGCTTTTATGGCTTGTTCAGCCGCCAGCCAATGAATAGTACCTTTTACTTTACGTCCGTCTGGTGCGTTGCCACCGCGAGTTTCGGGATCATAAGTACAGCGTAATTCTATAATTTCCCCGTTGATTGGATCTTTGATAACGTTATGACATTTAATAAAATAAGCATAACGTAAACGTACCTCTTGCCCAGGAGTTAAACGGAAAAAACCTTTTGGTGGAATTTCCATGAAATCTTCTTTTTCGATATAAATAATGCGCGCAAAAGGTATTTTACGACTGCCCATGTCAGGATTGTTTGGATGCCATGGAGCGTCTAATTCTTCTACAGTGTTTTCGGGGAAATTTTCAATGACAATGCGTATCGGGTTTAAAACCGCCATGGCGCGCGGCGTGATTTTATTTAGCTCATCGCGCACACATTCTTCTAACAGTCCCATTTCGACAACACTTTCTTGTTTGGTAATGCCAATACGCTCACAAAAATCACGGATTGCTGCCGGTGGAAAGCCGCGACGGCGAAGTCCGACGAGCGTTGGTAAGCGTGGATCATCCCAGCCATTAACGAGTTTTCCCTGAACTAATTCCAATAATTTTCTCTTGCTCATTATTGTGTAATTCAGATTTAGTCGTGCAAATTCAATTTGCTGTGGATGATTGGGCATTTTTAGTTCATCGATTAACCAATCATAAAGAGGGCGATGATCTTCAAATTCAAGAGTGCAGATTGAGTGAGTAATTGCTTCTAATGAATCAGAAATGCAATGTGCAAAGTCGTACATTGGGTAAATGCACCATTTATCCCCAGTGCGATGATGGTGAACTTTGCGGATGCGATAAATGATGGGGTCGCGCATATTGATGTTTGGCGAAGCCATATCGATTTTAGCGCGCAGAACACGGCTACCTTCTGTAAATTCACCAGCTCGCATACGCGCAAACAGGTCAAGATTTTCTATGTTGGTGCGGGAGCGATAAGGGCTTTCCTTGCCAGGTTCCGTCAATGTTCCGCGATAGGATCTGATTTCATCTGGAGTTAGGTCACAAACGTAAGCTTTGTCGGCTTCGATTAACTGTACGGCGCATTGATAGAGTTTTTCGAAATAGTCAGAAGCATAGTAGAGACGATTTTCCCAATCAAATCCTAGCCAGTGTACTGAATCGATGATGGAATCGATATATTCTATTTCTTCTTTGGCTGGATTTGTGTCATCAAAACGCAAATTACAAGTGCCGTTATAGTCGCGGGCGATACCAAAATTCAGGCAAATTGATTTGGCATGACCAATATGCAAATAACCATTTGGTTCAGGTGGGAAACGTGTTGCTACTTTTTTGTTATTTTTACCAGTGCGCAAATCTTCATCAATGATGCGGCGGATGAAGTTGGATGGGGTTGGTTTTTTGTCTTCTGTTATGTTCATGATGGGTAAATGTACAATTTGAAATTACTTTTTTAAATCTACTGGTTTTGTATGAGCATAAGAAAGGGTTATGAGGTTGTCAAGTTAGACGCCATGTTTGTGGTTTATAGATTGCGTAATATTTTAAAAAAGCTGCTATAATTCCTACTGCGAGTTTGGGTTAATTTAAAGATATGTGGAAGTAGTTTTTTTTATAAATCAATGTGTTAAATATTATGGCAACAATTGCAGCAACAATTATTACTAAAAACGAAGTAAAGAATATAGAAGATTGTATCAAGTCTTTGCTGTGGATGGATCAGATTATTGTATTTGATTCCGGTAGTACGGATGGCACCATTGCTATATGTGAAAAATATGGTGCCAAAGTTATTAAAACTGACTGGCTAGGATTTGGTATACAAAAAAATCGTGCCTTGGAAGCGGCAACTAAGGATTGGGTTTTCTCGATCGATGCTGACGAAAGAATTACTCCAGAATTACAACAGGAAATTTTACGCGTAATTAACGGGGATCATAATTTTGTTGCTTTTAAAATACCTAGGCAAAATTTTGTATTAAATCGACCTGTGAAATATTGTCTTAGTTCAAAAAGTGACGCTCCAATCAGGTTGTTTAAAAGAGGGTATGCTAAATTTACTAATGATGTTGTTCATGAAAAAATCATTCCTGATGGAAATGTAGCTTCTTTGAAAAATGTTTTGCTACATTTTTCTTTCCCTGATTTAGCCACGATATTAAAAAAAGTAAGTCTCTATTCATCTTTGGGCGCTGAGAAATTGGCTGCAAAACATGTGAAATCAAGCGTTGTTAAAATTTTTTGGCATGCAATATGGTCATTTATACGCATGTATTTTCTGAAACTTGGTTTCCTTGATGGGTGGTCGGGTTTTATTATAGCTTTTGGTAATTTTGAAGAAACTTTTTATCGATATGCTAAATTATTAGAA
>MGXG01000071.1 GCA_001801285.1 Gammaproteobacteria bacterium GWE2_37_16 | reverse complement strand
ATTCATGGTTTAGTCTTGGTCGGAGCTATTATTGCCTTGGGTTATGCCGATACTTTGTCGGCACAAATTATCGGATTTTTTGCTGTATTGTTAGCGGCGGGTAATGCGGTCGGTGGTTATGTTGTCACCGTGCGCATGTTAGAAATGTTTAAAAGTAAAAATTAAAAAAATAACACATTGATTTGTAAGATGATTTTGTTCACATATTTAATAAAACATCACAAAACGATTCGTTGATTCAAAATTTAAAATTTCTTTTAGGGTGAAAAAATGTTTAACTTTGATTTTACTGATATAGCTATTCAGGTTATTTATTATTTAGCGGCAATTTTGTTTATTTTCGGTTTGAAACAGATGAGTTCACCCAAAACAGCTGCTGGCGGTGTTCAATGGGCCGGGGTTGGTATGTTACTTGCTATATTGGTGACTTTTTTATTCCCCAATATACATAATTTTATTTTGATTATTGCCGCTATTGTGATTGGCTCGGTAATTGCCTGGGTGTCGGGTAAGAAAGTGCCCATGACCGCAATGCCGGAAATGATTGCCTTGTATAATGGTATGGGTGGTGGTGCTGCGGCAGCAATTGCGGCGGTCGAACTTTTTACTCTAGTTACTGATTCAACACAAACCTTGCCGATGACAACTTTTGTTTTGGCAGTTGGCGGTGCTTTGATTGGCGCGGTTTCTTTTTCAGGCAGTTTGTGTGCTTTCATTAAATTACGTGATTGGTTGCGCAAAGCCATTCATTTCCCAATGCAGCAAGGGGTAAATATAATTGCTTTGTTGGCTGCTATTGCTTGTGGCGCAGCTTTTTACACCTATCACACACCAATTCTTTTTATTGCTTTCTTTGGTATAAGCTTGGTGTACGGTATCTTGATGACGATTCCTATTGGTGGCGCAGATATGCCAGTTGTTATTGCTTTGTATAATGCTTTAACCGGTTTGGCTGTTGCTTGTGAAGGTTTTGTGCTTAACAACATGGCGATGATTATTGCTGGTACGGTGGTAGGCGCTTCAGGTACCTTGTTGACACAGTTAATGGCAAAAGCTATGAATAGATCGATCAGCAATATTTTATTTTCCAGATTTGGTGCAACAGGCGTCGGCGAAGCAGTTGTTGGAACCATGAAGTCGATGGAAGCTTCAGATGCAGCGATGATGTTGAATTTTGTACAAAAAGTAGTAATTATTCCTGGATACGGCATGGCAGTTGCGCAGGCGCAACAAAAAGTATGGGAATTGGCGTCAATGTTGCTTGAAAAAGGTATCGATGTGCGTTTTGCTATTCATCCTGTTGCAGGTCGTATGCCTGGACATATGAACGTTTTATTGGCTGAAGCTGGTGTACCATACGATTATATTGCCGATATGAGTGACATCAATAACGATTTTGCGAGTACGGATGTCGTTATCGTGATTGGCGCAAACGACGTGGTTAACCCAAGTGCAAGAACCGATAAATCTAGCCCAATTTATGGTATGCCAATTTTAAATGCCGATTACGCCAAACAGATTTTTGTTATCAAGCGTGGTAAAGGCGCAGGTTATGCCGGTGTTGAAAACACTTTGTTCTATAACGACAAAACACGTATGGTTTATGGTGATGCAAAAAATGTTATGACCAAGATGATTCAGACGTTGAAAGAAAATGACTGAAATAACTGATTGATTTCAAAGGAATTTATCTTTACATGTTTTGGTGATTAGTATAATATATATTTCTAGTTTTATTTTCCGAGGGTTTAAAAATGAGCTGTGCAGCATCAACATTTGATACATTGCAATTTGCTAATCGACTGAAAGCTGTAGGAGTTCCAGAAAAACAGGCTGAAATTCAGGCAGAGCTTTGGCTGGAACAAAGAGAAGCTATTAATGAGTTTGTTGATGATAGTTTAGCAACTAAACAAGATATAGCGGGCTTAAAAAGAGATATGAAGGAATTAGAGGTGACTTTGAGACGAGATATAAAGGAAATGAGTTACCAAATTGTGATTAAATTAGGCAGCATGATTGCTGGATCTGTTGTTTTACTTGGCGTATTGCTCCCAATTATGTCAAAATTTTTAGGCGGACATTAATAGTTTCAGGAAATTATCTCATCATATTTTTGTGCAATTCAATTCTTCACAACCCATCGGTATTTTTGATAGCGGTATTGGCGGTTTAACCGTTGCCAAGGCGCTGATCGAAACTTTGCCTAATGAAAATATCATCTATTTCGGTGACACCGCTCATTGCCCATGGGGAGATAAATCACAAGAGGTGATTCAAAGCTATGCACTTAAAATTACCAAAATGTTGCTTGAGAGAAATTGCAAATTGATTTTAATCGCTTGTAATTCGGCTTCCGCTGCTGCTTTTGATTTGTTGCAAGCTCAATTTGGTGAGCAGGTATTAATTCTTAATGTTATTGATCCTGTAATTGATTTTTTGGTAAAAAAATATAGCAATAAAAATGTTGGTTTAATTGCGACAAAATTAACCGTTAATTCCAAAGTTTACGATACTAAAATAGCAGAGCGCCAAGCTGGAATTACTTTACATTCACAGGCTACGCCATTACTTACTATGGCGATCGAAGAAGGTTTTTATCAGCATGATATTATCGATAATTTGCTGAAAATTTATCTGAGCGATCCTGAATTAAATAATATTGATGCTTTAGTTTTGGCTTGTACACACTACCCTTTAGTTAAAGACAAAATTCGTGCCTTTTATAAAAACAAAGTCGATATTATCGATGCTTCGATGACAGTTGCTGCTGCAGCGCACTCCTTGCTCGAAAAACATAATTTATTACATGTGGGTTCTAAAATTTTGCAACATTTCTACATTTCCGATTACACCACGTCTTTTGCGGATAGCGCCCGCCATTTTTTTGGTAGCGATGTAGTTATTGAATACTATCCTTTGTGGAAGTAGTATTTTAGGCTGTTGGGGTATTAACCCCAACAGCCTAAAATACATACAAACATTTAGTTATGGTTGATTTAACAACGGCGTTCTAGTGCTGGTCCCATCTCCTGAAGGAACAGATGGAGTAGGGGCTGGAATGTTATTATTGGAGAAAATCGAGCAACTTGATAATGTGGCAAAAGTTTCTTTTGGAGCGCATTCTTTCTGAACTAGTTTCGGTTGAAGAATATCGCCAGTTACTTCGAGCATAAATGGTGTTTTGCCAGGTATTTGTACTAGAACTGGTGGGGGCAGTAAGGTATCTGGACTTAACTCTCTTAGTTCTGCAAGTTCTTTTACTGATTCTCCATAAGGTCCTATAATGCGTACAATATCATCTTCCCTGCATTCGGTGCCTAGTTGTGGAATTTGTTTTTCCAGAATAATCATCCATTGGTTAAAACTTTGATTACGAAAGGCATGTACGTGACCTACTGGTATATCGATGGAGCTTCCTTGGTTATGTTGGACAAAAGTAGCGCTTAATTGTTCTTTATCAATCACATTACCTGGAAATAGTTGGTCATGTTCTGCTTGTGATTTAAGATAAATTTCTGCAGTACCGCTTAAAATCACCCAGTTTTCAGAGCGAAGCTTATGACTTTGGATAGTAACACCTGGGCTTTGGGAAAAAAGTCTTGGAGCAACGTAGAGAATTTTATAGGTACCACCATCAGCATCACGATTTAAAGCCGCATGCAAACCCCATCTTTTGCAATGTAACTGCATATTTTCTAAATGACTGGGAGTGTTATCAAATGGGGTTGTTGTTGGATTTGGACTTCTTAACATATGTAATACCTCTCTTATTAATTATTTAAATAAAAAAACACCTAGTAAAATGACTTTAAAATATTAAATAAATAGTAAATTTATAGCAACGTATTTATAGTGTTAGAAAATGTTTTAGATAATGAAAAAAATGCCGAAAAATACTACACAAAAAATTTCTCTTTCTGCCTCAGTTACAGATGAGTTGTCTGATAAGCGTCTTGACCAGGTAGCAAGCGTGTTATTTTCACAATACTCACGCACTCGCTTGCAAAGTTGGATCAAAAATGGCGAATTGACTGTTGATGATAAGATCTTGCGATCAAAAGATAAGGTTCAAGCAGGGCAGGTTATTTTAGTCAATGCCACACTTAAGTCTGAAGGAAATGGACAGGCACAAGATATAAAACTCGATATTGTTTATGAAGATCAGGATATTATTGTCATTAATAAACCCGTAGGTTTAGTTACTCATCCTGCCATAGGTAATCGCGATAATACTTTGTTAAATGCATTGCTTTATCATGCTCCTGAGCTAAAAAATGTGCCACGTGCCGGTATTGTGCATCGTCTTGATAAAGATACTTCCGGCCTGTTAGTTGTGGCACGCAACTTAGAGGCACACACGCACTTGACGCGAGAGCTGAAAAATCATGAAATAGAACGCGAATATGAAGCAATTGTAGATGGCGCCATGATAGCGGGCGGAACAATAGACAAACCAATAGGGCGTCATCCATATAAACGCACCTT
Source organism: Gammaproteobacteria bacterium GWE2_37_16 (assembly GCA_001801285.1). Lineage (GTDB taxonomy): Bacteria > Pseudomonadota > Gammaproteobacteria > UBA9339 > UBA9339 > GWE2-37-16. Next base: position 2,183 of record MGXG01000071.1, on the reverse strand, counting down.
GATGGCGGTAACGGAAAATGGTCGCGAAGCAGTCACGCATTATCGGGTTTTAGAAAGATTTCCCGCACATACTCATTTGAAAGTGCAATTAGAAACTGGTCGTACCCATCAAATTCGTGTGCATTTGGCACATATTGGCTACCCAATTGTTGGCGATAAAACCTATGGCGGAAGATTTAAATTGCCGCCTGGAGCGACCGAAAAATTAAAAGAAGCCTTACGTAATTTTCCGCGTCAGGCGTTGCATGCGCGTAGCTTGACTTTAGAACATCCACGCACCGGTAATGAGGTAACATTTGCAGCTCCTTTGCCAAAGGATATGCGAGATTTATTGAAACTATTACGATCTACATAAGGCGATATTTTTTTCTGATATCAATTTAATAGATAATTGGCAGCCAACTGCTTTGGCGTATTTACGTTAAATCTTGTTTTATTTTTAATGCTATTTGTTTAGCAAATTCAACTGGAACGGCATTCCCAACCATTTTATAACCATCAGCGATATTATTGTATTTGAAAATAAAATCATCAGGGAAAGTTTGAATTCTTGCACATTCTCTAACAGAAAGTCGTCTATATAAATGTTCTTTTCCTGGTATAAATATTCTCTTATTTTGTTCAATAAATTTCATTTTTGGAGCTTGTGGATGTATTGGAGCATGTCTACCACCTGCTTGAATTGTAAAAGATGGTTCGTCCCAACCGCGTACTCTATTTCTTGACATATAAATGGTTGAAAACCCTCCATTCATATACTCATGATTTGGAATTTCTAAATCATCATTCGTTTTGTTATATGGTTTTGCTGGTTTTGCTTCTGGTAAATCAAAAATAGCTTCACGTAATGTGGGTTTATGAATCAGTGGTTCGGGAAATTCAAAAGAAAAGCCTACTTTTTTTTTGTGATAACCAACTATAATTACTCGCAACCTATCTTCTGGTACACCATAATCGTTGGCATTGAGAAGCTTGTAGTTGGTAATGTATCCGGTTTCTGAAAATTGTTTTAAAATATCATTAAACGCTGCATGATGCCGTGCTAAAAGAATTCCTGAAACATTTTCTGCTAAAAAAAATAGTGGTTGTTTTTCTTTTAAGATACGTATGTATTCAAAAAATAATTGCCCTCGTTGGTCAGTAATGCCGCGTCCAGCTCCAGCTTCGCTCCAACTTTGGCAGGGTGGTCCACCAATTATTCCGTCAGTATCAGGAACTTCTGAAGCGGGAATTTTCACAATACTTCTTTTGTCTAATTTTGTTTTGGGAAAGTTGTATTCAAAAGTTTCCCAAATAGCAGCATCAAATTCATTTGCCCAGCTAGTAGTAAAAAAAGCTTTTTTAAAACCTAGGTCCAAACCTCCAGCGCCTGTAAATAATGATACTAATTTCATACTAATCTCGAATAACTTAAAAGTTTTGCATCTAGCAATTTGGCAGGATTATTTGGAGATTTTATTTTGATGTCTTGTATTGAAAAATTCAGACCTATAAGTTGTTCAATGTTGTTTATATCTTTTTGGGGAAACGATAAATATTTTTCTTTTAACATAATTACATTTACTGAAAACTCAGATTTTAGATTAATCTGTGGTATGTAATCGAAAACTTTTATTGGGTTTTCCATGCCCCACATACCACGTATTCTTAGGTAGGTTATTCCGAGAGGATCAAGTTTATTTACTCTACCCAATTCATTAGTTTCGGAAAATTCAACACCAGGTAATTCATTTATTCCATCTGATATTTTGTCTTTGATTTTTTCATATATTTCTTTGTTTGCGGCATAACAATCGCCGTATATGAACCATAATTTTTTTAAAGTATTGTTTTTTAAACTACCAATTACGTAAATTAGATCTTTTTTATACCAGTTTTCACAAAGTCGGCATGCATTAGTAATCATTTGACTATCAGCAAGTAGCTTGTCTTTTGGATATGAGCTATTGAGAGCAATCCCAGAACGTAGAGTCTCGATCTTCTTTACCTCAATGGCATCACCATTTTTGAGAATAATATCCGGAGGATTGTTTTGATTACCAATATATGAAAAATATTTGCTGTAAAACGCGTTTTTCTTTTGTTCATCATGTCGGTATTTGTCAAGAAAGTTGTCGCCTCAAATTTTTAATTAGCTAATTTTACTTGGTTGTAATTTTCTTGTTTGTGGAAATTATTTTTCT
>MGXG01000070.1 GCA_001801285.1 Gammaproteobacteria bacterium GWE2_37_16 | reverse complement strand
CGCTAGTGTCCCAAAAAACACTCAATTAAACCTAAGTAAACTTAAATAAACTCAAGTAAACGCTTACCAATGTTGAATAATCATATGGTCTTGGTTTGGTTTTAAATTGATTTATTTTATGATTACATATCAGTTGTTGTGTTAATTTGTCTCTTATGGTAGATTATTGCTATCTATTTTTTAAGAGATAAAAAAGAATATGGCAACTATAGAAAAACGCACATCCAAAGATAATAAAATCACTTATCGCGTAAAAATTCGTTTAAAAGGTCATCCTACACAAACCGCATCTTTTGAGAGGTTAACTGATGCCAGAATATGGGTACAACAAACAGAAACCGCAATCAGGGAAAGGCGTTATTTCAAAACCACCGAAGCCAAAAAACATACTTTAGCTGAAGCAATCGACCGCTACATTAAAAATGTTTTTGCCAATAAACCCAAAAGTAAAGACGATCAAACAGGACAACTTAATTGGTGGAAAACAGAAATCGGGCAATATTCTTTAGCAGAAATCACCCCAGCCCTTATCGCTGAGCAACGGGAAAAACTTTTACAGGGCATAACCCCACGAAGTAAGCTTCGCACCCCAGCTACAGTCAATCGTTATTTAGCAATTCTTAGCCATTTATTTAATATTGCTGTTCGAGAATGGGGTTGGACTGAAGAAAACCCATTGACCAAAGTTACCAAAATGAAAGAACCGCGCGGGCGCGTCCGTTTCCTTTCCGATGATGAAAGAGAAAGTTTGTTAAAAGCTGCCAAAGAAAGCGATAACGCCTACTTGTATTTAATCATTGTGCTTTGTCTATCCACTGGCGCCCGCAAAATGGAAATTTTAGGGCTTAGTTGGAAAAACGTAGACTTAGATCGTGGCATTATTACCCTGCATGAAACAAAAAACGGCGAAAGACGCATTTTACCTATTACTGGTCATGCTTTAGAACTAATGTACGCCCACGCAAAGATAAAACATTTTAATACCGATTTAGTTTTCCCCAGCGCTTATAATCCGAAACAACCTGTTGATATTCGATCGACTTGGGAAACCGCATTAAAAAACGCTGGTATTACCGATTTTAGATTCCATGACCTAAGACACAGCGCGGCTAGTTACCTTGCTATGAATGGCGCGAGCTTGGCAGAGATCGCCGAAGTGCTGGGGCATAAGACGCTACAAATGGTTAAGCGCTATGCACATTTAAGCGAAGCGCACACGATGAAGGTTGTGGCAAAAATGAATGAGAGGATTTTCGGTAACTCTATCTAAATTTAGGTTTTGTATATGTTTAAAACAGAATATTCAAATATCAATAGTTATTTAAAAAACAATCAAATCACACGTGAAGAGTTATTTCGACAAGCAGTAGACGGCAAAGTGGAACTATTATTGTATTTAACACAATTTGAAGGAAGTATTGTAGGCTTTGAAAAAGTGGAAATATCAGGATTATGTAAATTAGCACCGTCTCATTGTGAAAAACTATTGGCAGAAGCTATGCCAAATAAATTTTTGCTTAATAAAACGATGGAACTAATTGAGGGTGAATATAAAATATATATTGATAAACAGGTAAACAAACAAAGAACTGTCGGATGGGAAACTGTAAAAGTCAAACCCCAAACAAAAAGCCTGATTTTTGCACCCCTTGTTTATAGCGAGAAAGAAAAAGACCATGCTTTAAACCCACAATATCAATTAGAAGCGTATGCAAAGCAGCCTAATGGCAAAGTGTATGAGAATATTTATTGTTATAGTATCTCAACAGAAAATATTCTAGTTTTAAAACAAAAATCACAATTTAATCTTATAGATAATTGTGTGCCTATAGAGCAATACCAAAAAGAAAATGATTTAGACAAAAGAACCATTGTTGAGAAAATTATACAAGGAGATTTAGAGGCTTTTGTATATTTAGATGGTGCAGAAGGTAGATTAGAAAATAGTACAATTCCAGCTGAGAACCCTAAATCGGTATTTTCAAATCTAATTAAAGAATTTGGTAGCTATACTTACTATAATCTAGTAATCGAAAAGGGATTATGCAAACTTAACAGCAGTTGTGTATTAAGCGAATATGACAATTTTTTAATAGGTAACGATATATCATTAAAATATAAACTGGAATTAGAGCAAGGAAAGTTAAGGATATACAATCCAGCACATCCTAAGCTATTTAATGAGTACATAATTGAATCATCTAACAATGAAAATATATGTATTATCCCCTTGTCCAGTAAAGAGGATAAAGAAAATAGTAAATATAAAATCACCAAGTGCAAGCACGGTAGCACTTTTGTTAACTGTGCCGTACTTAATCAAGAAGTTTATTGTTATGTTATCCCAATAAAAGATATTTTAATTTTAAAACGATATGAAAGATTAGTCACTTCAGCGCCATTAGGCAAACATAAAGAAGCATTACGTTTTTGTATAGACAACAACATTCCTGTTTACATTTTTTTACAAAACACACATATATCCGTAGGGCTTATTGACTTTGAACGAACAAAAAAATATTTACAATGGCTTTTTCTTGATAGCGAACTTAGTAATAAATTAACTGCTATTGGCGATAAAACAACAAAACCACAATTTGCCGAGTATCGAATATTATTTGGAGCAGTAAGAAAAGCGCTTCTTGTTCTTGCTCAATTTTTCTTTCCAAATTCTCCTTATGTTGGCAGTGATTGCGCCAAGAGCAGGGACAATTTAATAAATGCAGTCGCTAATGCGGTTTTCAAGCATGAGCCAAGCCAAAGTGAATATAACCAAATAAGTAGAGTATTTGCAGAAATACATAAGAAATATCTACCTCATAGCGAATTACTTATTGAAGAAAAATTATTAGAAGAAAGGCTGCAGATTGCGCAACAAATAGCAACTGGTTTGCAATTCGCTGTTACTATGGGAGATTTGGACACTTTTAATATGTGTCAACAATATATAAAGCAACATGATTGTAAAGAACTAGTCGATCATTTTGTAAATTTTCAGCAAGATTGTGCGTTGCTGGCTAATGATCCATGTTTTCACCTTTCAAAAGACCAACTTTTGGCGGAAATGGTAGAATTATTACCTAAATATCTTTTAGCAGAAGAAAAAGTAAATAGTTTTGTTTATCACTGGATATTTATTTGGGATATTATTTGCACTGACAATTATCATACAGAACAATTAATAACCTCTAGCCACTATTTATCTAATTATGAACAAATACGCAGAAGAGAACTTAATATTATCTATGATTCTGGTAAATGCAAAATACAATATTTAGAAGCGCCAAAAGGGAAATATAAAAAAATAACCAAACAGGAAGATGCAAGATTAATTACGGAAAATGATTTATATATTTCAGTTAGTGATAAACTCAAGCTAGAGCTTTTAAATTGTGAGCAACACAGCATTGTTAGCAGCACTTCTGCCACTCAATATGTATTTAGAAAAAATGTTCTAAATGGAAGAAAGAATAGTTACAGTTTTATTTTTGAAGGTGAGCAAGGGGGGAGTGCTTATAAAGGATTTGCGTATTTACATTTTCTTATTGAAAACAAGGATAAATCTTTTACACATGTAGACCTTTTAGAACGTATATTCAAACAAATCACCCCTCTTCCGAAAGAACCAATGAAATTAAAAAAATTACGAAGTAAAAAAGACCTATATTCAGAAAGAAGGGATAAGTTTATAGGATTTACCGAGTCAATTAAAAATATAAAAAATTTCCTTGGGGAAGCTGCGCCAATTTTAATAAAACTGAAAGAATATGTATTATGTGAATATGAAAAAGAAAAAAAATATAAAACGAAAGTATTAAATAATGATTTTTCTACAATCAATAACATAGTTACGCTTCGATTATTTATCAATGATCATATTAAACGCCTTCAAAAGGAACTTAATTCTATAGAAAACAAAATAATTGCAACTGATCCGCAAGTAAAAGCTTTGAAAAACACTAGACGGGCAGTTACTAAAACAATAAAAGATTGTTTTAAAAAATATCTGGAACCGCACCACCCAAAACTTTACGCACATCTTGAAAATCATCTGAAATACGACAGCTCTAAAAGAACATACACATATCATTCTGGAACAAACCCAATTCCTTGGGAACTGTAGCTCTCTTAGCTTATCACATTTCAAAATTGATCACTGAAAGTGACGGTTACTTTTTTTGTGTTCGCAGTAACTTTTTTTACCGCGCGGTAGTGGTTGTTACAGCAGGCAATAAAATTTATTACTGCATATTAATAACCAATAAAAATTAAGGTGGTCAAATGATACATTATCCTCAAGAACCAAAATGGCTAACTATTCGACAACTAGCCAATGCTAATCCTTGCTTTACTGAAAGCTCTTTAAGATGGATTGTTTTTCATCAAAGTACTAATGGCTTTAATAGCTGCGTCAGGAGGGTTGGCAGAAAAATTTTAATTAACTTATCGGCATTTGAAAATTGGGTCGAGACAAATGGAGGTGCGCAATGAATAAAGAAGACAACAGTAAAACAAAAAACCTAGCGACCTTGGAGGGCAAGCTAGGTTTTGAAAATAAATCTAACAATATCGATGATACGGCACTCCCTTCCCAACGTCAACGGCTTTTAGATTGGCTACGCAAAGAACCGATAACAACTTTACAGGCGCGAAGACTACTTAATATTTTAAGCCCTGCTCCGCGAGTTCATGAGTTACGACACAAAGATGGACACAATATTGTAACCAATAAAATCGAAGACATAACATCGGAAGGCAAGCCGCATCGCGTTGGACAATATGTTTTACTCAGCGGTAAATTTGATGGCAGTAATAAGCTGAAAGGAGATATAGAAAATGTTAAATCATGAACACATCTCACAAATTAAATCAGAAATGTTTGGGAAGGGGCTTAATTGCCCCGTCCACTTTATTACTAACGGCAAAATTCAGCGTTTCAGTCAAAGCGGCGACACGGGTAAGCCTTGCTGGTATGTCGTCCATATTCTTAACAATGATTTAGTTTATGTTATTTTTGGCTGTTGGAAACGTGGTATTTATGGAGTTTGGTGCAATCGTAACATTAAAGATTTATCCAGTTATGATAAAGGTTTAATCAAGCAAAAGCAGAAAGAATTAGAGAAGGAACTGCAAGAAAAAAATGCTCAAGCCAAAAGGAATGTCCAATATATTTGGGAGCATGCCGACCCAAACTTCACTGAACACGGTTATTTGACCAATAAACGGATTAAATCTTTTGGGCTACGTCTTCATAAGGGTAGGTTACTTGTACCGCTCTACAATGGAGATAATGAGCTTTGCAGTTTACAAAACATAGCTGCAAATGGCACTAAATGGTTTGAAAAAGACACACATACAAAAGGCTGTTTTTTTATTATTGGTAAACTTGGCAAAAAAATTTATATAACTGAGGGCTACGCGACTGCAGCAACTATTCACGAAGTAATGGGCGAAACTGCTGCTATTGCTTTTAATGCTAATAATCTATTGCCAGTTGCACAAATTATCAGAAAGAAAAATCCTTATAAAAACCTTGTAATATGCGCCGATAATGATGCGTTTGGAGGTGTATAATGAACGCCTCAAATAACGATAATATCGGCGTAAAAAACGCAATTATTGCTGCACAAGCGGTTAACGCCAAGTTAGTAGTGCCACAGTTTAAAAGCTTATCCAGTGAGCCAACCGACTTTAACGACTTAATGTGTTTGGAGGGCGCGGACGAAGTACATAAACAACTTACCAATGCAAAAGAAGTCGAACCAGCAACCACAAGTGATGAGAAAGCAAAAAAGCCATCTCAAGCAACATTAATCATGGATTTAACCAAAGATTTAGAATTTTTTCACGATAAACAAAACGTGACTTATGCAACCATCGAAAATAATGGTCATAAAGAAACTTGGCGATTAAGTAGTCAGGATTTTCAAAATTGGTTAAGTCACCATTTTTGGAAAATCCATCAAAAAGCGATCAGTAAAAATGTTTTACAAGATGCTTTGGGGATTTTGCACGGCAAAGCCAGTTTTGACGGTTATTGCCAAGAAGTCTATACACGCATTGCCACAGTAGATGGCGTTATTTACATAAACCTTGCGAATGAAAAATGGGAAGTTATCCAAGTTGCAAAAGATGGCTGGAAAATTTTAAAAGATAGTCCCGTAAAATTTACGCGTGTTATTAACATGCAGCCTTTACCTGTTCCACTTAACCGCGGCAATATTGATAATCTTTGGCAGTATTTAAACATTCCTAAGAAATATCGAAAATTAGTATTGGCTTTTATTTTAGAATGTTTCCGCACCAATACACCTTTTCCGATTTTGGTTTTATATGGTACGCAAGGAAGCGCAAAAAGTACGACTCAAGAAATAATCCGCATGCTTATTGATCCTTCAATATGTAACTTGCGAACCGCACCTAAAAAAAGTGAAGATTTACTGGTTGCCGCCGCTAATAATTGGATCGTTAGTTTCAACAATGTTAGCCATTTATCGAGTGTGCAACAGGATGATTTATGTAGTGTCGCAACTGGGGGCGCTTTGAGCACGCGAGAACTTTACACCACCCACCAAGAGGCAAGCGTCAATATAAAACGTCCGGTCATTATTAATGGGGTTCTGTCAATACTGAGTCCGTTTTGTATTTTTAGTATCAATGCACCTTGTCTTCACGTGGCTGCTACAAATAATT
>MGXG01000069.1 GCA_001801285.1 Gammaproteobacteria bacterium GWE2_37_16 | reverse complement strand
ATTTATAAGGACGCGCCGACTTACGCACAATAGTTGGCATAATGTTGTTTTTACCCGCCAAAGCAAATTCTACCGCCGCTTTACCCAATGCATAAGCTTGTTCAACATCAACTTTAGAGGCGATATGACGCGCAGCACGTTGCAAATAATCGGCAACTGCCCAATGATATTTATAACCTAATTTATCTTTGATCATTTGCGCAATAACAGGTGCAACTCCACCTAATTGCTTGTGCCCAAAAGCATCGACCAGACCAGCATCAGCTAAAAAGTTGCCCTTTTTGTCATGCAGTCCTTCCGAAACGACAATCGCACAACAACCATATTTTTTCACACATTGGTCAACACGTCTTAAAAATTTATCAGCTTCAAACGCAATTTCTGGAAACAAGATAATATGCGGAGCGTCGCCCTCTTTCTCCATCGCCAAACCACCTGCCGCAGCAGTCCATCCGGCATGACGTCCCATAACTTCTAAAACAAAAATTTTCGTTGAAGTCGCTGCCATAGAAGCTAGATCATAACCAACTTCACGAATCGAAGTTGCAACATATTTGGCAACTGAACCAAAACCAGGGCAACAATCAGTAAAAGGCAAATCGTTATCCATTGTTTTAGGCACACCGATGCAAGTCAACGGATAGCCCATTTTTTCACTGATTTGCGAGACTTTGTAGGCGGTATCCTGCGAATCACCACCGCCATTATAAAAGAAATAACCAATGTCATGTGCGGCAAAAACTTCTATGAGGCGTTTATATTCGGCTTTATTTGCCTCCAATCCTTTCAACTTATAGCGGCAAGAACCAAAAGCTCCGCCAGGCGTATAACGCAAACCGGCAATAGCTTTGGCTGAATCTTTACTGGTATCGATTAAATCTTCTGTTAAAGCTCCAATAATGCCGTTGCGTCCAGCATAAACTTTGATTTTATTTTTACGCGCTGTTTCTATAACGCCACAAGCTGAAGCGTTGATAACAGCGGTTACCCCGCCAGATTGTGCATAAAAAGCATTTTTTTGTTTCATTAAAAACCCCGTATTTGTTAATGATGGTTTGTCAATTAAGAGGTTTTATCTTACAATCACCGCCCATTGATGTCTATATCTAGTAATTGTTAATTATCAATTGCTTTTTATGTAAATAAGATTACCATATAAATCAATGTGTTATTTTCAAATTTTTAAAAATATATAATCACTATTTAATAGACGTCAAAACGTAACTCCTAAATTGGTAAATAATAATTAATAAGGTATTTAGATGATGAAACCCATTACAATTGGCGTAGCTGGCGGAACTGGTTCAGGCAAAACAACAGTAGCTTTGAATATTCTAGAACAAGTCGGCTTTGAAAGCATTGCCTACTTATCTCATGATTCATATTACCGCAATTCTGGCACATTACCAGTATCGGAACGCGAAAAACTCAACTACGATCATCCCGATTCATTGGACAATGATCTACTTATCGAACACATTAAAAAATTACAAATTAATGAAGCGGTGGACGTCCCCATCTACGATTTTAAAATTCACGCTCGCACCAAAGAAAAACGCCGCGTTGAACCACAAAAAGTAATCATGATAGACGGCATTTTAATCTTTAGCGACAAAAAATTACGTGAACTCATGGATATGAAAATATTTGTCGACACCGATGCCGATATACGATTTATTAGGCGCTTACAAAGAGACATCAAGGAACGTAATCGCACAACTGAGTCAGTCGTAAATCAATATTTATCAACTGTACGTCCCATGCACATGGAGTTTGTCGAACCAAGCAAACGTTATGCCGATATTATTATACCTGAGGGTGGCTTTAATGAAGTGGCAATTGAGATGGTTGCAACCAGGATTAAGTCGCTGTTAAAGCAAGGCTAGTTCAAAAAAATATAAATTTTGAATTGCAAATTTTGAATTAATAAATCGCTACGCGGTGTTTTTTTAGAAATTTTAAATTTAGTGAAAAATAAACTTCTTAAAATTATATCAGCTTTCCTTTTCTTTGCGGTCACTCCCAACAGCTACGCCGCTTTATATTTACATACCCAAATTCTCGGTATAAGCGGTCCAACTTTGGAAAATATCAAAAATCGACTTACTATTAAACAAAAAACCGAATTTGCAACAATTACCCCACAATCAATTCAAGGTTTTTATAAAACTGCTCCAAAAGAAATTGAGTTGGCATTACAACCATTCGGCTATTTTCACGCACAAATAACTTCACAACTAACCAGTGAAAATAATCAGTGGTATGCAACTTATAAAATCAAATTAGGTCAACCAGTTCAAATAACATCTCTTGATATCAAAATTGACGGGCAAGGCGCTAATGATCCTATTTTTAAAAATTTTCTTGCCACCTCATCTTTACACGTAGGCATGCCATTACAAACCGAACAATATGAAGATACAAAAAAATCTTTTCTCGATTTAGCACTTAGTAATGGTTATTTGCAGGCGAACATTGAACAAAATGTGTTAAAAATCAATCCACTAAATAACACTTCCACTATAATTTTACATTTTAACACTGGGCATCACTATAAAATTGGAAACGTTAATTTTACCACTGACGCCTTTAGCAAAGATTTCTTAGACCGCTTTCTTCCTTTTCAAAAAAGCAATTTCTATACTGCCCAAAAGATTCAAGAACTACAAAATAATCTAACTAACAGTAATTTTTTCTCTCAAGTCTCAATCATACCGCAGACCAATACCCCACAAAATGACACTATACCGATTGAAGTTTTATTGACTCCACGTAAAAAAGTGCAATATGACTTGGGACTGGGCTATGGTACCGATACAGGAGTGCGCGGATTGGCGGGGATAGGAGTGCGACACTTAACCAAAACTGGGCAAAGTTTTAATACGCTTATCAAATACTCTCAAACCCAAAGAGACCTAGAAATTCATTATCTAATCCCCGGCAAAAATCCGGTCACCGATCGATATGACTTAAGCGCTGCAGCCGAAGTACAAAACCAATCTTACGGAAACAGCCAAGCCTTTAAAATTTCAGCTGGCTATATCACCAGTATTTTCCAAGATTGGCAACAAACCTTAAGACTTAGTCTGCAACAGGAACGCTATAACTATGTTGATAAACCCAAACAAAATTCTTTCTTTCTCATTCCAAGTTACAATTTATTACATATTGAAACCGACAACCCAGTTAAACCGACACGTGGCCATCGTATTAATATTACTATTCAGGGATCGGCTGACAGCACCATCTCTGACATGACTTTTTTACAAACACAAATCGATTTAAAATATCTGCATCCATTAAGTTCAGTAAACTCAATCGTTCTGCGCGGTACAGTTGGTTATACCGCTATCAATAATATTTTAAGCTTGCCTTTGTCCTTACAGTACTTCACAGGTGGCGCACAAACCGTTCGCGGTTACAATTACAATAAGTTCGGTCCCGGACGCCACTTATTAATCGGCAGTGCAGAATTGCGTCAAAAAATTATCTCCGACTGGTACGCAATAGGCTTTTTTGATGCAGGCAATGCCGGCAGCAGTTTCTTCAACATAGGCTTAAAGCGTGGGGTTGGTTTAGGCATGATTTGGCTCTCACCAGTTGGAACTATTTCTTTAAGTTATGCCAAAGCTTTAGATTCACCTGGCAATCCTGGTATGATACAGTTTAGTATGGGACCAGAGTTTTAGAACCTGTTCATAATCTCTAACTATGCTTTTTGTTTCAGCCTAGCGAGATTCTGAACAGGTTCTTGGGAAGTTTGGGATTATAACTAAATACCTGCTTGTTTTTCTGTTTTGAATGGCGCTTTAGAAGGTTCTGTCGCGAATATTTTTAAAGACCAAACGCAGACTTCTGCCGCATATAATTATCCCGCTAACGCATAAAATTGTTCCCAAACTGGCATATTTGAACTGCAAATCATTTGTCCTTTGATAAACAAGTGGTGCAATTCTATCCCAGTAATAGTAGCTTTTAGCGGCTGCAAAAAATTTAAAGCCAAGCATCGACTTATTAATGCGCTTAGGGTTTTATCAAAATGCCTACCTTTAAAATCAATCATGACTTTCGCTCCTCTTGCCTGTCAACTATTGGAGCTATTTTACTCGGTTTAATGTGATTTTGCGGCAGAACCAGTAATATACCTGGAGCATTGTAACTAGCACAAGATATACATGCCTTGTCTATTTTTTCAACTTGCTTTTCAGCATAAACCTCGTTTCTAACTAAAAGCTTGTCTACATCTATTTTTGATAAAAACTTTTGAGGATTAAAATCATGGTGCCAATTTGTTTCCATAAGTCGTTACTTCAATTACTCAATTATACAAACGGAAGGTGATATTGCACCTTCCACTTTAAGTGTTTGGATTTATTATTCACCGTACTTGTGTTTTCGAAGCTCTATGTCCACTTCAACACGACGCTTTTCTGCAGCAACCATTTTTTCTAAGTCTAAAATATAGTTTTCTGCGAAACCTCGCACCTTGGCATCAGAATCTTTCACCCATTCCATAACCTCTAGCTTCTTTTGCTCATATAATTCAGCGAGTCCAAATTCACCCCATACAGCGCCAGAATTGTTTAGAATTATCTCTATGTGTGGTAACCATTTGCTACCATCGGGTAATGTTTTGATGAGTATTTTACAAATATCATGCAAAAACACTTCACCCTTACCTGTTTTATATGTTCGTAAAACTGCAATAGCAATTTCTAATTTTTTTTCATCTCCACTATTAATAAATTCCAATAATTTACTTTCAAAATCTTTTGGAAAATCAGGAAAAATGATATGTAGTAATTTGGCGCCTCTATAAATAAAAAACTCATAGTTTCCATCATACCAACTACTTACTATATCGACTGCTTGATTTGGAATTTTAGCAAGCAACCCCTTGAGCTTGTCAAATTCATACGGTATTGCATCATAATTACTATCCGTACTTTTTTTCGCCAATCGTTTCCCAAAAAATTCCAGTACTTTTTCAGGAAATTTTTGCGCTATTGGGATCAGAATTGCTTCGGCATGAAAATCGATTGCTTCTAAAAACAATAAGTTCTCTAAAATTTTATCAATAATATCGACATTAAGACTTTCAGCAAAAGCAGCGTATTCTTTTCTGTACCATAGAGAAATTATTCCTTTAGGCTTTTGTAACTCTGTTAATGCTGTAACAACTGGCAAAAAACAGTCTTGGATAAGTGAGCTATTATCTTGGTTATAGTTAATTACAACAGCTGCCAGAATTTCAATTAAAGTTGCTACATCATACAGCGGTATAGCTTTGTCTGTAATTTCTTGCAGTAAAGCTACATCAAGTTTTAACTTAAAATAAATATTCCGTTCAAACAATTTTGCACAACAATAAAGGTGCTTTCCATCTTTGATCCACTGTTTAAGCAACAAAATTGCCTTATCCCTACTAGCTTTGCTCTGCAATAATCCAACAAAAATAATCCATAGAAAACGTTCAACTTCTTTTTCATGTGCAACTACTAATTTAAAAATCAGCTTTGGTTTCGTTTTTGCTAAATCGTTTAAAAATTCACCAAAATACCGAAATCCAAAATCAAACCCAGCAAACCACTCTTTTGATGGCATTTGCATGCAATAAAGAATCCGCTTTTCCCATCCCGCAAAGTTTTTTTCATTGATGGTTTTTAGATATTTCCGTATTTTTATCTTTTGCCTGTTCTCTTTATCTTCTATAGTTAACTGCTCACCATCCCACTCTTCTTTAAAAATCAACTTACTTCCCAATAATGTACTACAAATAACAAATTCTTCGTTGCTCCATAATTTCTCGCGAAATTCATCTATACTTTTAGTTAAGCATTCACTTTCCTTGATAACTTGAGCGTCACCCTTCATGCTTTTCGCTCGGCGGTAAAGAAAAGCAACTTCATTTTCCATAAGTTGCAAAATTTCATATTGCTCACACGGTATGATTGCAGTAAAGAAATTCACTATAGTGCTGCCGTTTTGTATAACAACGGTTGCCAAGTCGTCTTTATAATTTGTGTTATAAGGAAGTTTTGTAGCTTGTTTTAAGGCATCGAATATTAAACGTTTGTCTGCATCCTGAGCGCTTGAGTCATATAAATTTTCAAGGATTTGGATTGCACTGTCACGAATATTGCGCAATTCATCTGTGACAGGCACAGTACCTTGGCTTATTGTAAGAGCATTCCATTTCCACGATTCATCTTCTACTTGTGGGTTTAACACCTCCATGCATATCTTTATAACTATTACTCTGGAAAAATACATATCTTCTTTGCTCATTTTTCCCAGCAAAGACATTAAAGAAGATTGTACGAATAATCCATATTTCTTCATTATTTTGACATTGTATTTCGCTAACAAACTAACGATACTGAGAAGTTTATCTTCTTCGTCTTTATTATCTATTTTTGAAAAAAAACTAAACAATGTCTTATAAGTGATTTCAATATTTTGATACCTAACAAAATTTAAAATATCTAAACAAATATTAAAAACATCCAAACAAGACTTACCTGACATATTTCCAAAAGGAGTTTCAATAATTACAGACGCAAATTTTTTTGATTCTACAAAACTGGTTTCAATTAATCTTAGGCTCCGAGAAAAAACAACTTATCTAATTTTTCCTTGGTTTAATCATATAATTCCATTCCCCATGAAACTTTTTTTGAATAAGCT
>MGXG01000068.1 GCA_001801285.1 Gammaproteobacteria bacterium GWE2_37_16 | reverse complement strand
TCTGTTGCCGGTATTAATTCAGATGAAAAGGCGATTTATGCTTCACAAAAAGCCATTGAAGCATTGATCGAACAGGAAATCGCGCGTGGTATTCCGAGTCAGAATATTGTGCTAGCTGGTTTTTCTCAAGGCGGGGCTATGGCTTTGCAATGTGGTTTGCGTTATCCACAAACACTAGCCGGTATTCTTGTTTTATCTGGTTTTTTGCCTTTAGCGGATAACCTTAAGGCTGAGAAAACACTAGCCAACCAAAATACGCCAATTTTAATGTTACATGGTGAGTTGGATAACGTTATACCTCTGCCGTGGGCTAAGGTTTCTTACCAAAAACTATTTGAATTAAATTACAATATAGAGTGGCAGGATTATTGTATGCAACATACAGTTTGCGAGGATGAAATTGTTACTATTGGGCTGTGGCTGCGACAAGTTTTGAAAATGATTTAAAAACTAAAAAAACATCGGTAAATCGCTATGCAAGCAATTTTAATTTTGAACTCAGGTTCTTCCAGTATCAAATTTGCTGTTTTTGCTTTAGAACGAGAAACAGTGCGAAAAGAATACACAGGAATTGTTGTCAACATTATTCAAAAGCCACATCTGAAAATAAAAGCATCTTCCGGTGAGGTTATAATCAACAAAAATCTTTCGGAAACTACGCCAAGCAACGATCCTTACACACGCGCTACCGAGGAAATTCTCCATTGGGTACAACTGCAACAAATTAATGTTATCGCGGCTGGACATCGTGTTGCGCATGGGGGTGTTCATTATAATAGGGCAACGGTAATTAATGATGAAGTAATAATTAATTTGGAAGAACTAAAGCCTCTTGCTCCTTTGCACCAACCATATAATCTTAATGGCATAAAGATTTTACAAAAAAAATTCCCGAAAATATTTCAGGTTGCCTGTTTTGATACCGCTTTTCATACCACTTGCAATCCTTTATCACAGCTTTTTGCCATTCCTAAATGGTTAACTGAAAAAGGCGTGCGTCGCTATGGTTTCCATGGGCTTTCTTATGATTATGTTGTTTCACAGTTCGATAAGTATTTACCAAAAGATAAAGTCAACGGCAAATTTATCATCGCTCACTTAGGGCAGGGTGCGACTATGTGTGCTGTACATAATCGTAAAAGTGTTGCAACGAGTATCGGTTTTTCTGCTCTTGATGGATTACCAATGGGAACGCGCTGCGGTTGTCTTGATGCAGGTGTTATGCTTTATTTGTTGGATCAGGAAAAAATGACTTATACGGAGATCGAGAAAACACTTTACAAAGAATCAGGTTTATTGGGTGTTTCCGGTGGCATTGGTTCTGACATGAAAGAATTACTGGAATCAAATAACAAAGACGCCAAGACAGCAGTTGATTTATTTATTTATCGTATTTGTTGTTGGATTGGCACACTAACCGCAGAACTGCAAGGCTTGGATGGCTTGATTTTTACCGCTGGAATTGGTGAAAACGCACCCTATATTCGTGAAAAAGTTTGCGAACAAATTGCTTGGTTAGGCGCTAAAATTGATAAAGACGCAAATAATAGCGGACAACATGAAATTTATCATCAGGACAGCAAATTACTGCTCTACACCATCCCCACTGACGAAGAAGTAACTATTGCAAAAGAAACTTTTGCGCTGATGACTTCTTGTTAAAATATTGTTTGTTAATATTTAATTACCGCATAAACTTCTTTCCAATCTCACCAAGCGTCATTTGTAGCCAAGTTGGGCGACCATGGTTACATTGGTTGCCGCGGGCAGTTTTTTCCAGCTGGCGTAACAACTCATTCATTTCTGGTATGGTCATTTTGCGATGAGCGCGAATTGAATGATGGCAGGCAAAAGTAGATAGTATTTTATCGACATAATTTTGCGTATTGACGCTTTCCTCATAGGTCGCCAAATCTGCTAGAACCTCATGGATAAAATTCTCTAAATCAGCATCATGTAAAAGCGCTGGCATTTTGCGTACAGCAACGGTATTTTCTCCTAAACACGCCAATTCCAAACCCAATTTTTCCAGTTCTGCCTGATACTCTTCTACACAAGCAATTTCTTGGCGTGTAACGGGTATAGTTAGAGGAAGCAGTAAAGGCTGGGCTTTCAATTCATTGGCAGCATATGCTTGTTTCAATTTTTCATAAGTAACACGTTCATGTGCGGCATGAGCATCGATAATAACAAGTCCAGTAGCGTTTTGGGCAAGAATGTAAGTTCCATGTAATTGAGCAAGAGCAAATCCTAACGGCAAAACAGGTTCTTCAGTTTTATTTTTAGGAGCTTCGGATGTATCGTGTTGATTTATAAAGTAATTTTGTTTATATATCTCATCGACCTCATGAAGTGATTTATATGAATTATCATCTTCTCGTCTACGTTGAATTTCATTTTCTGTGAAGTTATCTTGGTGATTTGGTTGTGTGGGTTCTTTTTTGATAAAAGGTTGCTGCGTTGGGGGGGGGATTTTTGGTTCAAATTCTTCAGTAATTGGAATATTGAAATAATCAGTACGTTTTTCGGCAAAATTCAGATTGCTTACGGTATTTTCTTGGCTTTTATATGATAGTTTAGTTTCTTCTTGTAAGTTAATTGGGGTTGCGTTGTCAACTTCCTGTTGACTTGTGAACACACTTCCTGTGGATTTACCTTGTGAGGGATTAGTTGTCGCAAGCGTTTGTTTTAAACTATGCACCAAAAAGTCATGTATCAGGCGGCTATCACGAAAACGTACTTCGTGTTTAGTTGGATGAACGTTAACATCAACTAACTCTGGATTTAATTCCAAATAAAGCACAAAAGCTGGTTGTTTATCGCGTGCGAGAACATCTTGATAAGCAAGACGCAGGGCATGTAATAGTAATTTATCGCGCACAATGCGACCATTAATGTAGAAATATTGCAAATCGGTTTTACTGCGTGCAAACGTTGGTTGGCCGATCCACCCGGTTAATTTAAAACCACTTTTTTCGCTAGTTACCTCTAAAGCTTGTTCCGCAAAAGCTGGATCACAGACAGTAGCTATGCGGGCGATTTTGGCTGTTGGTGTTTCTGCAGCATCAAGTTTTAAATATAAACGGTCATTATGTTTAACGGTAAAGGCAACATCAAAACGACTTAAAGCTAAACGATTAACAACCTCGGCAAGATGGCGAAATTCTGTTGCTTCATTGCGTAAAAATTTGCGTCGGGCAGGAGTGTTGAAAAATAAATCGTGAACTTCGATAGTAGTACCAATTGGGTGTGCTGTTGGAACTAACTCTGAGCTTGGCTCACGACCGTCCGCCGCAATACGCCAGGCAGTGCTTTGTTCGGCGGTACGTGAAGTTAAAGAGAGCCGCGAAACTGAGCTGATACTGGCAAGCGCTTCGCCACGAAAGCCAAGAGTAAGAACGTGTTCTAAATCTTCGAATTTGCTAATTTTGCTCGTAGCATGGCGGTGCAAAGCAAGTGCCAAATCATCTTTAGCAATACCACAGCCATTATCACGGATTTGAATCAAAGAACTTCCACCCTTGTTGATGGTTATTTCTAAACTTTGTGCGCCAGAATCAAGACTGTTTTCGAGCAGTTCTTTTAACACCGACGATGGTCTTTCAATGACTTCACCAGCGGCTATTTGGCTAGCAAGATAAGGATCAAGAATTTGAATAGACATGTGATTTAGCTTCTCCAGTAGCTGAATGGTTACAATTTTTGATAACCAGTTAAAAAGTTCAAACAGGTCCCTTCCCCCGCCCTAGCTTCATTTTAAAAAAGAAATTTTAATTTTACAATACAGTAAAAAGTACGGTATTGCGCTAAGAAATTTTGCGTTTTATACTGAATTTAGGGCGGGGGAAGGATCCTGCGATCTAAATTCTCATTTTGTTTTCTGCAAATATCGCAAAAGCGATTTATCAATTTATAATTTTAAATTTTTTTAACCAGGGTGCTGTAAAAAATAGTTTTTAATTCCTTGTGCTAAAGCAATGGCAATTTTATATTGATAACGTTGATCATTTAAACGTTTTTCTTCGGCAGCATTGGAAATGAATCCAGTTTCCACCAATAAAGATGGAATATCAGGAGCTTTGAGTACAACAAAAGCCGCTTGCTCAACTCTTGGGCAATGCAATTCAGTTACACGTGAAAGTTGTCCCATAATGCTTCTGCCGATTTCTAGGCTGGAATCGATAGTTAATGTTTGGGCTAAATCGATTAAAACTGATTTTAAAAGTAAGTTTTTATCAGCAATAACATGCCCAAGTTCTGATTCATTTTCCTTTTTTGCAACCCAGCGAGCAAGTTCACTAGTTGCGCCACGTTGTGAAAGAGCAAAAACCGACGCGCCAATAGCATCTTTGTTGGTGTAAGCGTCAGCATGAATCGCGACAAACATGTCGGCTCTATCTTTATGAGCAATATTTAAACGTTGTCTAAGGCTGATGAAATAGTCATTGTCACGCGTTAAAACAGCGCGAAATCCTGGTTGTTGATTGAGAATATATTGTAAATATTTTGAAATGGAAAGAACGATATTTTTTTCTTGGCTACCCGCAACTCCAATGGCTCCCGAGTCTTTACCCCCATGTCCTGGATCAATAACGATGATATTAGTGTGATATTTGCTTAAGAGAGGTGCAATGATTTTGGGTTGTGGTCGCTGGCGTAGGGTGACCATATTGCTGGAAACAGACATATTGCCTGTGAAAGATTGATTGTTTGTAGGGAAATTATTGGCTATTTGCCTATTTCTTGGCTGGTAATTGGTAGCATCACTTGTATATGGATTAAATGCATTTTCACTAGGCGCTGTTTGCACTTGTTTAGTATTAAATAAATCCACAATCAATCGCCAATCTTCCGTGCCGGGAATTTTGACCATTTGGCATTTAAAAGGATGTTGCTCCTTAAGGTCAAGAACCAAACGTAGTTGTTGTGCCATTTGATTACTGCGAACGGCGGTTATACTCGTGTTTAAAAGTGCTGGATGGTTAAGTCTGGCAGCAAGTTTGGTGCCATTAATGTCTATGGTAAGGCGATCTGGATGAGTTAAAGTAAAAGCTTTATAAGAAACTGGCGTCGTTAAATCAAAAATGAGACGGGAAAATTCAGGTGTTGTTGAAACACTCATTCCAGTTACAAGTGAGGTTTTTGGCATTGCTGAAATATTTGGTGATAAAGTCCATAAACCTAATAAAATCGCCAAATAACCAATAAACAATGTTACAAAATTTCGTAATAATTTAAAATTTATCATTACCTAAGTCGCCCCACCTTGCCTGCAAAATACTAGCCATAACTAGTGCTGCTGTTTCGGTACGTAAAATTCTTGGTCCCAGGCGAATAGATTGCCAACTAAATTCTTCTGCCAATTTAATTTCTTCTGCACTAAAACCTCCTTCCGGACCGACGAGCAAGTTTATAATATTTGGTTGATTTTTGGTATTTTTAAATAGTGTATTCAGACCGCTAGTAGCTTTTGGATTTAAAATCAATGTTAGACCTTCTTGCGGTTGTTTTAGCCACGCGATCATTTTTTGTGCGGGTTGAATTTTTGGGATACAGCAACGACCAGATTGTTCAACTGCACTAATGGCAACCGCTTGCCAATGCAATAGACGCTTTTCCAACCGCTCGTCAGATAAATTAACATTGCAATATTCAGTAATTAAGGGCGTGATAGTTTGCGCGCCCAATTCTGTAGCTTTTTGAATGATGAAATCCATTTTTTCGCCGCGCGCCAAACCTTGAACAATATTAATTTTTAACGATGATTCGACTTTGGGTTTAAAGCATTTTATTAACTGAATCCGTGCACAATTTTTGTTTTTTTGTTGTAAGATTGCCGTATACTCTTCGCCATTACCATTAAATAGAAGTAGTGAGTCCCCACACTTAAGGCGCAAAACATGCAGGTGTTGCGAAGCATCTTTGGTAAGATTTATTTCTGCACCAGTTTTTAAATCGGTTTCGATGTAGATTCTTGGTATATGCATTTTGAGAAATTTAAAATTTGAATTTGGATGAATTTTTTGTTGATTTTACCATTTTGCAACGGTATTGACCATGTGGAAATTTGGAATTATTTTGTTATGCCGTAAAGTGCAAAACTGCGGAACATGGGTTGCAGAAAATTGCCACTTTAGATAAAAATGTATATTTTGAGTTATATGTTTTTAAAAACTTGATTTATTTTGCAATATTTTTATAACTTCAAACTAAAACCATGGAACAACACACCCCCGTCATGCAACAATATTTGCGGATTAAAGCTGAACATCCGCATATTTTGCTTTTTTATCGCATGGGCGATTTTTATGAATTGTTTTATGATGATGCCTGTAAAGCTGCAAAATTACTGGATATTACTTTAACCGCACGTGGTCAATCGAGTGGCAAACCAATTCCAATGGCTGGCGTTCCGCACCATGCTGCGGAAAATTATTTAGCAAAACTTGTGAAACTTGGCGAATCAGTAGCGATTTGTGAACAAATTGGTGATCCAGCTACAAGTAAAGGTCCCGTTGAGCGTAAAGTCGTGCGTATTATCACCCCCGGAACAATCAGTGAGGAAGCCTTACTCGAAGAACGGAGCGATAATCTTTTAGTCGCAATTAATTGTGACAAGGAAAAATTCGGCATTGCCATTTTGGATTTTTCAAGTGGTGAATTTTGCGTGCTGGAAGTTAATGGTCATGCCGCTTTGCGCAGTGAATTGGAGCGTCTTAATCCTGCTGAACTTTTAGTCAGTGAAGATTTGG
>MGXG01000067.1 GCA_001801285.1 Gammaproteobacteria bacterium GWE2_37_16 | reverse complement strand
GGCGAGAAGAGTTTTCCAAACGGATTTGGCAGTGGAAAGAGATTTCACGAAGCAGAATTACGCAACAAATGCGCCGCTTAGGTATTTCTGTTGATTGGCAACGTGAGAAATTTACTTTAGATGAAGAGCTTTGTGTGGCAGTACGTAAGGTATTTATTGAGCTGCATAAAGAGGGGTTGATTTATCGCGGTAAACGTTTAGCAAATTGGGATCCGGTTTTGCATACTGCCGTTTCTGACTTAGAGGTTAAATTTGTCGAAAAAGACGGACAACTTTGGCATATTCGTTATCTTTTAGTTGATGGTGATGGGGAATTAGTTGTTGCAACTACTCGCCCAGAAACTATGTTTGGTGATGCTGCTGTCGCAGTTAACCCAAAAGATGAGCGTTATAAAAGCTTAATTGGCAAAAAGGTTCAATTGCCGTTGACTGAACGCTCGATTCCAATCGTTGCCGATGATTATGTCGACATGGAATTTGGTACCGGTTGTGTGAAAATTACGCCAGCTCACGATTTTAACGATTACGCGGTTGGGCAACGTCATAAATTACCTTTGTTAAATATTTTCACTCCTGATGCGTATTTAAATGATAGTGATGAGGTACCAGCGGCTTATCGCGGTATGGAACGCTTTGCGGCACGGAAAAAAATTGTTGCGGATTTAACGGCGGCAGGTTTGCTTGTCAAAGTTGAACCACATAAAAACAAAGTTCCAACAGGCGATCGTAGTGGTGCGATTCTTGAACCGTATTTAACTGACCAATGGTTTGTACGCACCGAGCCGCTGGCTCAAAAAGCGATCGAACATTTTCAAAAAAACGAACCACAATTTATTCCGGAAAATTGGAGCAAAACCTATTTGCAATGGTTAGAAAATATTCAAGATTGGTGTATTAGCCGTCAACTTTGGTGGGGGCATCGGATTCCTGCTTGGTATGATGAAAATGGCAAAATTTATATAGGCGAAAACGAAGCGGAAATACGTGTTAAGAACAATTTTTCGTCCGAGGTGATTTTAAAACAAGATGAAGATGTGCTTGATACTTGGTTTTCTTCGGCTTTGTGGCCGTTTTCCAGTTTGGGTTGGCAGGAGAGAAAACCTTTTGCCGAACAACCTGAAGATTTCCAGAAATTTTATCCAACCTCAGTTTTAGTAACTGGTTTTGATATAATTTTCTTTTGGGTGGCGCGTATGGTGATGATAGGTTTGAAATTTACCGATCAGGTGCCATTTACAAAAGTTTATATCACTGGATTAATTCGTGACAGCAAAGGACAAAAAATGTCGAAATCGAAGGGGAACGTTTTGGATCCACTCGATTTAGTTGATGGAATTAGTTTAGAAGATTTGGTAAAAAAACGCACCAGTAACATGATGTTAGCTTCACAAGTTAAAGAAATAGATAAAGCGACACGCGAGGAATTTCCTAACGGCATTCCACCGAGCGGCACTGACGCCCTGCGTTTTACTTTTTGCGCTTTGGCAACCATGAGTCGCGACATTAACTTTGATATAAAACGTCTTGAGGGATATCGAAATTTTTGTACTAAATTATGGAATGCGACTAGGTTTGTTTTGATGAATGTGGAAGGGAAGGAATTAGTAAATGTAAATCTCGAAAAACGTCATAAATACGATCGCTGGATTTTAGCGGAATTAAATAAAACCATTGCTACAGTACGTGAAAATTTTCAAAATTATCGTTTTGATCTGGTCGCGGAAAGTTTATATAAGTTTATTTGGCATGATTATTGTGATTGGTATTTAGAGTTTTCTAAGTCGATTTTAAATGCTGAAAGTATTGATGATGCGCTAAAATCTGGTACGCGCTATACATTGGTGCAGGTTTTGGAAACGGTTTTGCGGTTAATTCATCCTATTATGCCGTTTATTAGTGAAGAAATTTGGCACACGGTCGCGCCGTTTTTAGGTGTTGAGCATGAAAAGACTAGCTTGATGATACAAAAATATCCTGAAGTTGATGAGAAAGTTATTGCGGATCAAAAAGATAATTGTCAGGAAATCGATCTAACGCGAGAAATTATTTTAAAAATTCGCCAAATTCGTAGTGAAAGCGATATTTCACCACAAGAAAAATTAGATTTGTTTGTTCGGGGTGAAAATGGCGCTCAAATTGAGCTGATTAAAAATAGCGGTGAGGCAATTAAGTTTCTTGCCAAAATACAAAACCTGGATTTTTTGAAAGTCGGTGAAGAACCAGTTTATCGTTACGCTAGTGCAGTGATTATTGATGCGACACACGCGTTCAATCAGCCGTTGGAAGTTGGCGTAAAATTAAATAATTTGGATAAGGAAAAAGCTCGTCTCGAAAAAGAAATCGCCAAAAAAGAAAAGGATTTTGCAGTTCTGCAAAGCAGAATTGATAATCCAAATTTTGCCAAAGCGCCAGCATTAGTTGTTGAAAAAACCAAGCTGGAGTTTGCGAAAATAAGCAGTGAGTTGGAAAAGTTGAACGAGCAGGTTGAAAAGTTGTAATTTTAAATTTAAAAATCGGTATAGGGCTTGTGTTGTGCTACCTAACAATTCCCCAGGGCGACGTTCGCAACAGGAGTTTACTCACTTGCCCTGGGCTATTCTAAATTACCCTTACAGGGCGATTAGTTGAATAAGGTTATTTTGAATAGTTCAGCATATTTTGCAATACCGTATACGATATGAATTGAATTGGTTAGCGCTTTACTGTGGCGTTGTTGAACGATTGGTATTAATAACGCTTTTGTAGCTGCAGGCCGTAGCCGCAGACTCGTAGCCGCAGACTTTAGTCTGCGTAAATAATAATTATTGCACCTAATATATCGCTGGCTAAAGCTTGCGGCTACGTAATCATAACAATAGCCCAGCCTTAAGACTATTTTAATGATTTTGGCAAAAGATGTGGTATAATAACTACACGAGGAATAAGAATTTACTAGTAGTTGTCAGAGGTTTTGTGAGAGAAAAAATATAGTTATAACGAATGAAAAATTATATAATTAATCAATGACTGATTTTATTTTTACGAGGTTTGTAAAAAAAAAGAGATAAAAATTATGATTACAAGTAGTAGCCCAAGTAGTTCAAGTAGTTCAAGCAGTTTAAGTGTTGTGCCTTCACTTAGTTCTGTCAGCTCTAATTTGCTGCCAAGTATTGCATCGCTTGCGCCAGTTTTGTCACGTCTTACGATAGAAGATCTTGCTAAGGGTAATAATCCATATATTCAGGAAAGAAAAAATGCGACAGATTTACATGGCGCATGGATGTTTGACAATATACCGGAAGATGCGATGGGGGCAGAAGAAGGTATCTCATCGGAAGAATTGGATATACGACGATTTGAACATGACTATAAGGCTTTTTTAGCTGATGCTCGCAGGAAACCAATAACTATAGGAGCAGCTCAATACAATGGTTCATTACTTGAACGAGATCTCTTAGCTTTGACCAAGAAAGAATTGGGAATAAACGGTGCCTCTGCTGATTTACAGGCTAAAACGTTGTTAATGAGTTATAGTCAATTTCTGAGTAACATTTTGGTTGGTATAATTTCAGGTAAAGAAGAAATATTCTCTGTAGGGCTTAAAGGTAAAGTCGATGAAGACATATGTCCTCGATACAGGGTATATCGTGATCTTATTGATGGCGATATTCATTGTAAAGTGGAAATTACTGATGGATTTAAACTTTCGCTTTTGCCAAGCGAGATTATGATTGAAAACATTCATGTTCGGGATATAAAAGTCGAAGTTGCGGGTAAAATGGTAGGTGATTTTAAATCTCTCAATAAAAGCTGGAAACTTTCCTTCATAGAGATAGAAGAAAAAAATTCTTTGATGAGAGGAATATGCTTGGGTAATGCTAACACTGTGCTCATTTTGAAAATTTCTTGGTATTATAATTTGTTACAGAAGCAGAATGAACGTTTAGATGCAAGTTCAGACAAAAAACGATTAGTCGAGGCAATTTTAGCGCAAATGCAAAAATTAGGTTTTGATCAGCCGGCGGCGTTATCAGAAGTCGCTTTTGCTCCGAGTAATACAACAGCATTGCAGGGATGTTTAAAACAGTTGGAATTTTTAGAAGATGGATATGAATTGGGGGCGCAACAGTCAAGCACTCCGCGTGCAAGTATTCCTAGTAATAAAAGTTCAGCACCACCAATAAGGTCAATCAACTTATCCCAAGAAGCAGCATTAACAGCTAGTTTTGCAGCAATAAGAGCAATAAGAGCAAGAGAAGAAGCGCTTGCTGCTCAGATAGTAGGATTTTATCAATCTGTTAGTTTGATAAAATCAAATTCTTTTTTACCTGATGCGCCAGAACCAGCCATTAAAACAGCTTGCTTGGAATTATTGTCCTTTATTCAACAGAATACAAAGCTGGACTTAGCTGTTCGCGAGAATATGCTAAAAACATTGGATAATATTGTTAGGGTGTGGGGGGAATTTTACGCTCCTAAGATTAAATTTTATGGAAATCAACATATTGAAAAGTTGGAATTTGAAGCAGTTATTAAAGTGTTACAAGTATATCCAAAATATGCTGTTTCCATAAACGGAATAGTAACAAATATTGATAATTGCATATCGGGATTAAATACAAGAAATGCCAGTGGAAATAGTGGGCAAACAGTTCAGAATTTACTGAAGACGGTAATGGAATCTATGGGGGTTCTTTCTAAAGTAAGTCCAGAAGTAGCAGAAAAGGGTTTGGTAGTTGTTAATGAAGCACTTTTGCAAAGAAATCGCGATATCAGCCAGACTGCAAAAATCATTTCTACAATTTCTACAATCGGAGATATTGTTCCGACAATAAATAATACCAAAGCATCTAAAACAAAGGAAAATGGTTTTGTCAGATTCTTAAAAGGAGTTGCTGGATTTTTAAGTATTGCAGCAGGTGTTGTCGTCAAAATTGTGACATTGGGAATCTTGGGTTCAGGATTGATTACCAAAGGCAGAGAACTAATGGGAATTCCGCAAGAAACTGCGCTTTCAAAGGCTGTGAAAGGATTTGAGAAAGAGGTGGTTGCTGCCAAAAACCGGGCGCCTGTGGTAATTGCAACAGGAAGAACAGCGGTAGTGGTGCCAGTAATGCAGCAGATACCTAGTCCTGTGCCAGCTGCTAGTTCTAATGCGTCTATCATCCAGGCAATTACTCCTGCCCCGTTGCCTTCTGCAAGTAATGCGGGGGGTGATACAGTTAAAAAAGCTCAAGAAAGGGAGAGACAAGTAAGGAGTGTTTTAGGTGAGGTACAGGTAGCTAGGAAAGATGTTATTCAAAGTTTCCCGTTCCCGGTCGCACATACTGACCCGCAGGACGGGGTTAGTAATTCAGAAGTACACAAGAAAGGTGAGTTAAAGGATTTGGGTGGACAATCAGACGCGCAAAGTAAAAGTGGCGGATCGTTTTTAGTGTGTAGTTTTTAGAATATATTTAGTATAGAATCTATATAAGAAAAGCTGTAGAATTGTAAGTGTTTTAGAATTTTTCAAACCGTAGCCCGTAGCCGCAGGCTAAAGCCTGCGGCTACATTCTTCGGCTACGGTTGCATGGTTTTTTGAATCATTTAACAATGCCATGGTAATTAAGTAAAATTTGAGGAAATATCTATGGGTGCTGTAGATAAAGTAAGCCTATGTTGCAGTTTGTTGTATCCTGCTTCAAAAAGAATAAGTTCTGATGAGAAGGTGCACGAAGTTCAGCATCAGCAGAAGGAGAAAATAATAACATGGAAGAATAAATTAAAAGAATCTGAGAAAAGTTTGAAATTATTTGCGGAAGATATAGCGAAAATTCCCGATACTCATCTTAAGGATAAGCAAGATTTGTTAAAGAAATGGAATGATTTATGTGAAGTTTATGGTAAAGAAATGGATCAATTCCAAGAGTTCAGCAAGAACTATGAGGAATTTTTACGTGAGCGTGGGCAAGAAAGTGTTTCTGAAGATAGTTGTACTTATCAGCTAAGCCCTAGTTTTGCAATTAATTAGCGTGATTCTCAGCTTTTCATATAAATCACTTTAAATAAACCAACAAAATCGAAATAGCGGCTGGTGTTAAGCCAGGAATACGAGCGGCTTGTCCGATAGTGGTAGGTTGGATAGCTTTTAATTTTTGGCGCACTTCATTGGAAAGACTGATAATTGTATCGTAATCGAAATTTTCCGGAATTTTGGTTTCTTCGTGGTGGCGGTGTCGCTCAATTTCCTCGGTTTGTTGTTTGATGTATCCTTCATATTTTAATTGAATTTCCAATTGCTCGATAGCTTCTTGTGGAGCGCTATTTTGTGCAATTGCAGCTATTTTTTGTAACGTTAAATAACTCACATCAGGGCGGCGTAATAAGTCCAGAGCACGCACTTCCCGTTCCAGAGGTTTTTGCCAATCTTGTTCTAAAAGGGCGCTTTCTTCAGTGTTAGGGCGTACTAAAATTTCTTGCAAGCGTTTGCGTTCACTTGTAATGGCTTCGCTTTTTTGGGTGAATTTTTGCCAACGTTGATCGTCAACTAAACCAAGTTGCCGTCCAATCGGAGTTAACCTCAAATCCGCATTGTCTTCCCGTAACAATAAGCGATATTCGGCGCGACTTGTAAACATGCGATAAGGCTCATTGGTGCCGCGCGTAATTAAATCGTCAATCATAACTCCTATGTAAGCTTCATCGCGGCGTGGTGACCATGGTTCCTGATTTTTTACTTGTAGAGCAGCGTTAAGACCAGCGATTAAACCTTGTGCAGCAGCTTCTTCATAACCAGTTGTACCATT
>MGXG01000066.1 GCA_001801285.1 Gammaproteobacteria bacterium GWE2_37_16 | reverse complement strand
GAACAGTTTGATGACAAAGATTAAATCCCCGCATACTCATCAATTCTACAACATCATCAAGGCTTACTTTGAAACGGTAATAATAGTGCACCGCGATCATTACCACTTCGGTTTTGTATTCAATAAAATTCAATTTTGCTCCCGTGCGTTCATTATATTGCCCGCCACAACTAGAGCAACGGAATTACCCGTAGTTCAAAACGGTTTTCTTTTTTATTTGTTGTATGTTTATTGACTGGCAGCGTGGGCAATGTATTTGATTATCATATATTTTTAGAAAATCTAATGATAAGCTTAATCAAGCCAGTAGCCAAATATGTAATTTGGACTCAGTGTTGACAGAACCATTTTTTCATACTAAAAGTTTGTCGTGTACAAAAATTTTTGGCTAATCTGTAATTTACTAAATGCAATAATTTATACTTCTTCAAGTTTTCGATATAAATCAGCCAAATTATGAAAATCAAATATAGTAGTACCGTTTTGTTGGCTACTGTTGCTACCACCATAAATTAAAAATGATTCGACAGCAGGTTGCGCGGAGATTTTTTTATAGTAATTTAGACCTTTTAAAAAAGCAGAGTTCATGGTTTGTGAAGATTTTATTTCAATAGGAATTAATTTTTGACCATAATCAAGTATTACATCAACTTCATTTCCAACATGATCACGAAAAAAGAATAAATTGCTTTCGCGGACATTGTTATATCGATTTTTAATGAGTTCGCAGACTATAAAATTTTCAAATAAGAATCCTTTAAGTGGATGTTGTTCTATGTGTTGTTGATTAGTAATTCCCAGTAAATAAGAAGCCAGACCAATATCGTAAAAATAAATTTTAGAAGATTTGGTTAATCGTTTATGGAAATTTTTAAAATGTGGTTGTAGTTCAAAAATAATATAACTTGCTTTAAGAAGCGATAACCATGATTTTACTGTAGCTTGGTTTACTCCGCAATCATTCGCTAATTGAGAGTAATTTGTTAATTGACCAATATTAGCCGCACATAATTTTAAAAAACGTTCAAAAGTTGATAATTCACGTATATTAATTAATTGACGCAGATCTCTTTCAATATAGGTGGTTAAGTAAAACGATAACGCTTCAGTTGGGTTAAGATTTTTGTCATGGATTCTAGGGTAAAAGCCAGTATATAAAATAGTGCTCATAGATGGTTCGTCATCGCGTGTATATAGTTCGGTATAAGAAAATGGCAATAAACGGGCAATGGCACTGCGACCGGCAAGAGACTGATTAATTGCATTAATTACTTCAAATTGTTGTGAACCGGTTAAAATAAAATGTTTGGAAGATTTTGCGTCGTTATCTACGATTACCTGGATCAAAGAAGTTAAATCTGGAATGCGTTGAATTTCATCAATAATCACACCATTTTGAAATTGATTGAGAAAACCTTTAGGGTCATGAAATGCAAATTGCCTGGTTTCTAAATCTTCCAAATTCACATATTCATATTCAGGAAAAACTTTTTTACAAATAGTAGTTTTCCCTGATTGACGAGGACCAGTTAAAGTAACGACTGGGTATTGCTTTGCTAAACGCAATAAATGTTTTTCTAGTTGTCTTTGAATCATATAATTTAGTTAGCTTAATAATTGTTACAAATTAGTAGTTTAACTCCTAATTTGTAATAAATCAAGATATTTGGTATCTATATTTGTCTATTATGGCACGGGAAAATTTAAGTTGCCGACGCCTCTTGCTTAACATAAAATCTTTTAAATGTTCCAACTTGAATCCAAATTTTCTCCAGCTGGCGAGCAGCCAGAAGCAATTACCAAATTGGTGCAAGGCTTGCGTGCGAACATGGCGCGGCAAGTTTTACTTGGTGTGACAGGGTGCGGTAAAACTTTTACTGTTGCCAATGTTATAGAAAAAGTACAACGCCCGACCTTGTTGATGGCGCATAACAAAACTTTAGCCGCACAATTGTACGGCGAAATGAAGTCTTTTTTCCCGCATAATGCCGTCGAATATTTCGTTTCTTATTACGATTACTATCAGCCGGAAGCATACGTTCCCGCTACCAACACGTACATCGAAAAAGATTCAGCTATTAATGAACATATTGAGCAAATGCGTTTGTCGGCAACACGTGCTGTTTTGGAACGTCGTGATGTAATTGTTGTTGCAACCGTGTCGGCAATTTATGGTTTGGGTGATCCTGAAGCTTATTTGAAATTGTCTGTCCCAATTGTTGTTGGAACAAAAATTGAACAACGCGATTTTTTGCGTCGTCTTGCGGAATTGCAATATACACGCAATGATATTGAATTACAGCGCGGTACCTATAGGGTGCGTGGTGATATGATCGATATTTTTCCAGCTGAAGCAGAACGTGATGCGATTCGTATTCAGTTGTTTGATGATCTTATCGAGGGGATTTTTTATTTTGATCCACTAACGAATAAAATCATTCGTCGCACTGAGCGCGTGATGATTTTCCCGAAAAGTCATTACGTTTCTGAAAGAGGTAAAGTTAAAGCTTTGGTAGAACAAATTCGTGTTGATTTAGCGGTGCGATTAGAGGAATTGTATGCTGCCAACAAATTGGTTGAAGCGCAGCGACTTGGGGAGCGTGTGCGTTATGATATGGAAATGCTTTTGGAACTTGGCTATTGCAATGGTATAGAAAATTATTCGCGTTACTTGTCGGGGCGCAAAATAGGCGAGCCACCACCAGTTCTACTTGATTATTTACCCAAAGATGCGCTTTTATTGATCGATGAATCTCATGTAACGGTTTCGCAAATTGGCGCGATGTACAAAGGCGATCGTTCGCGTAAAGAAACTTTAGTGCAATATGGTTTTCGTTTGCCATCGGCTTTGGATAATCGACCTTTGCGTTTTGACGAATTTGAAAAGTTTGCTTTTCAGACGATTTATATTTCAGCAACGCCGGGCACTTATGAGCTGGAACATGCCGATGCGATTATTGAATTATTGGTGCGTCCGACTGGATTAATTGATCCTGAAGTTGAAATTCGACCAGCCGGCACACAGGTTGATGATTTATTTTCCGAAATTAAAAAACGTGTAGCGGTTCAAGAAAGAGTTTTAGTTACTACACTAACCAAGCGTTTGGCGGAAGATTTGAGCGAATATATGGCGGAACACGGAATTAAGGTGCGTTATTTGCATGCTGATATCGATACGGTTGAGCGAGTGGAGATTTTAAGAGATCTACGCTTGGGTGTTTTTGATGTGTTAATCGGTATTAATTTATTGCGTGAGGGACTGGATTTGCCGGAAGTTTCTTTAGTAGCAATTTTAGATGCCGATAAGGAAGGATTTTTGCGTTCCACGCGTTCGTTGATCCAAACTAGTGGTAGGGCGGCACGTAATTTACACGGTAAAGTAATCATGTATGCAGACCGTATGACTGGCTCAATGCAAAGTGCAATCGATGAAATGACGCGTCGCCGTGAAATTCAAATTAAGTTTAATCGGGAACATAATATTACTCCTAAGAGCATAGCCACAAAAATTCTTGATATTATGGCAGATGCACATGCTGACGCAAAAGATTCACAACTTGCAAAAGAGAAACCTGAAGATATTTTTTTAACGCCAGAAAAAATTATGAAAAAAATTAAAATATTGGAAAAACAAATGTACAAATATGCGCGCAATTTAGAATTTGAAGAGGCGGCTAAGGCAAGAGATGAGATAGATCAATTAAATAAAAAATTTGTAGATATTTGAGATATGTGGGAAAATATTCATTATAAATCATAAGCTTATTTTTATAAGGAGAAAGATATGTCTAATAATGAAAAAACAGGTTCTGAAATAAGCAATCCTTCTTCAGGATGGGCTGGGATTGGGCGAATGTTTGCAAGAGGCTATGACGAAGAGAGAGGACAAGCCCAGCCTCAATTTCCAATAATCATTTCACAAACGGAATTGATGGCATCGCAGAATGAAGCATTAAAAATCCTCAAAAGAAATGAATTTATTTTGTGGGCTGTTGATCCCAATCAGGAAATTAAATCACAAATTCTTCGCAGTAATGTGAAGCAGATATCACATGCACAAAACAATATACCAGTGTTAATTAAACGTGGCGATGAAGCTTACATTTACAGAAACATAGGCGGTTCTGGAGAATGGGAGTTAACAAAGCTTAAAGAGGGACTGTTGACCAAAATACAAGATTTCCCTAGAGTTGGTGATGATCCAATTCGTTCTAAAAGCCTGCGCAGTATATCTGAAAATTTATACAATGAAATAATAGCGGAAATTAGGAGTAAAAATGTAGGTGATGGTGTTCGTGATGATCTTTTTCATATCCCAATGGCGGCGGCGTTGAATGATACTGTTGGGACTGGGTCGGAACAAGAAGTGATTGAAGCATTAGGGCAATTTTTTACTGATTTAAATCGTGGCTTAAAAATCAATGGCGTAGATGGCAAAAAGATAGCTGATGAGAATGAGATTAAGGAAGAGACTTGGCGAGAATTATTATTAAATAAAGAAAAAATAGAGTCAAAGACTTTGGAGATGTTACGCAAAGAGTGGCAAGATAAAATTGCCTCCCCTATTTATATGAAGGAGCAAATTCTTCAAAGAGTTGCTAGAGAGTTAAATTTAGATTTAACTGATGTTGCAGACAGGAAATTATTAATTTTATTGGGGAAAAGTTATAACCAGGAGGTGCTTAACTTACTTCCTTCCTGTGTGCAGGGGGCAATAGCGCGACCAGCTTTGCCTTTAACATCTACGCAAGCTACTGCTGTTCAAGATACGACTCATTCCCCTAAATCTTCTGGAAGAGTTGGTAAATTGTTCCGTTCTTCTTCATTAAAGCAAACCTTGGAAAGTCCTGTTTTTATAGTTGATAATTCAAAGAGCGTAAAAACTGCTAATTTTATTGCAGATAAATCAGGTAAAAACACGAGGATTTATTGTGTCGTGGAATTGGATAATATTCATATTAGAAACACCACCAAACCAGAAGAGCCATTAATTGATATTCCAGGCAAATTGATGGCGGATCTTGTGCTTACTGACCAAGGGTTTTTGGTTCGAGAAAGCACCATTACCAATGATTTATTAAAAAAACTAGTGGTTGGTGATCATGATATCAAAGATGTTAAAAATTTCGCGCATGAGGTTAAGAGAAGCTTAGTATCAACTTGGTTTAATACTACGCAATCTCCTCCATCTCCTCCTGTATCATCACCGCCACCTTCTCCTTCTTTACCACCATCAGAAGCTGAAACACCGCCGTCCTCACCATCACCTACTTTTTCTATTGCGTCTCTTTTTATTAAGGAAGATCAGGATTTAGATAACAAAGATGATAGCGAAGGAAGTGGAGATTTCGTATTGGAGGCGGAATAAATCTTTATATGTAATCAATTTGTAAGATTTCATAAGCAACAATGCCGCCTGGAGTAGTGACTTCAACTTCTGTGCCAACTTTTTTACCGATAATGGCGCGTGATAATGGCGAATTGATAGAAATTCTGCCTTCTTTGATGTTTGCTTCATCATCGCCTACGATTTGGTAAACACTTTTTTCTTCAGTATCAAGATTGAGAAGATACACAGTTGTGCCAAAAACGACGATATCTTTGACTGCTAATTTGCTAATATCGATAATATTTGCGTTGCTTAGTTTGTATTCAATATCACGGATGCGTGCTTCAACCATCCCTTGCTGTTCTTTAGCTGCGTGATATTCGGCATTTTCGCGCAAATCACCATGAGCGCGCGCTTCTTCAATTGCTTTAACGATGCGCGGTCGGATTTCACGTTTGAGTTTGTCTAGTTCAGTGCGCAGTTTGTTCGCTCCATGAACAGTCATGGGAACTTTGATTGGTAGTGTCATAATAATTCTATAAATAATTTCAAAAGGTGATATTAATTGTTTAATCATAATGCAAATTTGGTTGTCTGTCTTTAGTTTAAAATTGTATTTTTATTATTTGGAATATATTTAACGCGCGGGTTTTAATTCAAATATCGTAGCCGCAGGTTTTAACCTGCGATATAATGCACGTTAGATTGGATATATAAATATTGTGAAAAGGTAGGTTGAAATTTTAATGCGCAGGCTAAAGCCAGCAGCTACGTAATTTGCGGCTACGCTGGCGGTTAACGGCAATTGATTCAATATGTTTATCAAAATACAAAATTTAAGAATTCATTACAAGATCTTTGGGGCAGGGGAGAGTTTGATTTTCTTGCCCGGCTGGGGATGGGGTTTTGAAGGGTATTTAAAAGTCATTATGCATTTGGCGCAAAATTTTCGAGTTATTGCACTTGATTTACCTGGTTTTGGTTTAAGCACACCACCACAAACAGCTTGGCAAACGGAACAATATGCGGCATTAGTGGCGGAATTTGCACGTGAGCTTGAAATTATCAATCCAATTATGGTCGGACATTCTTTGGGTGGTAAAATTGCTTTATATTTAACCGCTGAGAATTTAGTTGCAACTAAAAAACTGGTTTTGATTAGCAGTGCCGGTATTAAATTACCCAAAAAAATCACACAGTATGGAAAAATGTATGCCTTCAAATTATTAAAAAACTTGGCGTGTTTGCCTTTATTAAAAATTTTTTTAGCGCGAAAAGTTAATGCGTATCGCAATAAAGTAGGCTCGCAAGATTATAGGCGAGCACAAGGCGTGATGCGAGAGATTTTGGTGCGTGTTGTGAATGAAGATTTTCGATCATTATTACCAAAAATCAAAGTACCGACTTTGTTGATTTGGGGCGAGAAAGATACCAGCTCGCCACTTACCGCGGGTCAATTAATGAAAAAAATAATCCCAGAGGCAAAGTTAGTGGTTTTTCCCAAAGCTGGACATTTTCCACACGAACACGATTGCATCGAGTTTTGTAAGCAGGTGGATGAGTTTTTGAGTTAGCCGGTTTGAAATAAGGGTAAAGAGAACTTTATCAAATTCGCTGCATAAGTTTATTTATTTCTGTGTCTTCTGCTTTTTCTGCTGCTGTTTCTGGTTCCTCTCTTTGGTCTCTTTCTTCTCCTACAAACTTTCGACCTTCTTCTAGTTCTTGTTTTTTTATTCTGGCTTCTATTTTTTTATCCAGTGCGGTTTTCCTTTGTGATACATAATTGAAAAAGTCTTGTCTGTCTATCAATTTATCTTGCTCATCTTTATCATCCATACGACTTACCGTAAAACATGGCACTGATGAATCATCCCAATCTGGATCCATATCTTTACCTTCTTGTATAAATGCTTCTCGATTTTCTCGGATTCTCCTGCTGATCTCCATCTGTTTTGCGTGTTTTTTAGCGTTCCACGCAGCACGTTGTGCAAGTCTTACTTCACCACAATTTTCAGGGCGATCATCACGCTCTATCCCTTTAACAATTTTAATCGCCAATTCTAATGATTTATTCTGGTTCAAAATAACAGCATTAGGAAACCTAGCAAGATTACGGCATACCTCTTCAAAGGTACTACCATTACTACGTAAATCAATATGTGTCCAAGTATCATAGATATTAGTAAACTTGGAAATACGTATATTCACAGCTCCTGAAATTACAATAGGGGTAGGATCGGAAGGTATACCTGGGGTGGTGGAACTGGAAGGAGCGGAAAGTGCTGGGTGAGCATGTTGGGGCTTGAAAAAAGATGGGGTAGTAAAGCGATTTAATGCAGCAGCAGGAGATGCTGCTGCAGTGCAACTTAATGAAAGTGTAGTAATAATCGGATGCGTAATTAACACATCTCTGCTTCTATTTTCCGCGCTTGTTATAAGTTGAGCAAGTTCTAACTTTAAGCGATGATTAATATATTCTTTAGTACTCATAGCTTGTAAAATCTTAAGATTCATAAATTTCCTTTATGGTTTTTAAATTTAAATTATAGGAAAATAAAGTTATGTCTTAGTAAAAATGGGATAATAGTTAAAATGGTGGCCAGAGACAGAATTGAACTGTCGACACAAGGATTTTCAGTCCTCTGCTCTACCGACTGAGCTATCCGGCCACAAGAGTGAGCGATAATTGCGAAGAGTCGTATTAAACCTTTTGTAAGCGCTTACGTCAAGAAAAATAAAACAAAAAAATAACATCACCTTGGTAGCTGCAGGCTTTAGACAGCGCATTTCACGATGAATTTTTAACACAAGCTAAAGCTTGCGACTACGGGTTTATGGTTTATGGTGAAGAAATCATAGTTTCAATTTTTTCAGTAAATTCTCTCCAATTTTTATCGCCATTTTACCTAAATCAGAATGAATTTGTGGATTATTCAGTGTGCCAGAAATGTTAATTGGTACAGTAAAGCTACTATCGCCTTGTTGTGTGCTTGCTTTAAATTGATAATCCAATGTTTGCGAATTTAGATTGATTGTGCCGTTACCTGTAGCGTGAAAATGACCAGCTTCAACCAATAAATCATTATTATTAAAAATACTATTGTTAAGAATGAATGTTCCGGCTAATTTTTTAAATTTGGTTTCTGGTGGCTGGGATTCGGTTGGTTTTTGTTTATTGTTGATTAAAGCATTTGCCGAGTTCACTAAATAGGAAATATCAATTCCCTGCCAGGCACCGTTATTAATGACGAAATGTCCATGCCCGTTTGAATTTTTAAAATCAGCCTGCAGAAATAACTTGCCAGTAATTTTGTCAAAATTGGCTAAACTTTTAGACAAGGTTTGTACTGAAACTCCGTTCAAGTTGAGGTGGGTATTTATTTTAGGGTTGTTCCAGTTTGTTAAGTCAATGTTTGCCTTACTTTCTATAACACCATCATAAAGGTGAGCGGTAAATGGCTCAATAAGAACATTTTTATTGGTGCCGGAAATGGTTATATTGGCGTCTTTCAGTGAGATTTTGTTTAAAAGTAGATTATCGATTTTGATAACTCCATCTAGGGCGATACTTTGTGGGGTTGTTGGAAGCGTTTTATCTACCGAATCATTAGGCATTTTCGGTATTGTGTTGACTATGGTTTTTATTTTTTGCACAACTGTTGTTGCTGTGATTGCATTTTTCAAAGGTGCTTTTTTGAAATTGGTGTAATTTGCTAAATTGAAATTATTGATAGCAAGAGTGAACCCCAAATATTGGGCGCCAAAACGTGTGAAATTTACGTCTCCACGCATGACGGAATCATCTAAATTGATTTCCAGGCGTGGAATCTTGAGGAATTTTGATGAAGCTTGAAATTCTATTTTTGCCGTAGCCTGGTTGAAAGTTTTTAGGTTGGGGTTTTGATTAATTATACCTAAAAAACGACTTAAAAAAGCGCTTGGATTGAAGTTGGAAACTGCTAATTTACCTGAGAAAATGGG